>DAOMSB010000108.1:0-8319 GCA_035446145.1 Promineifilum sp. (SeqCode)
AGGGGCATGAAGATGACGAGCCGGTGCGCGAGGCGCTGCTGGGCATCCTGCGGCATGCCTCGTTCCTGAAGGTGCTGGGGTCTTATCCGGCGGCGAAGATTGAATAGATATGCGATGGGTTAATGTCGTGGCGTCGCCGTCGAGGTCGCGGGGTAGCTGAGCCACCCCGCGACTGTTCATCGGGATTAACGCATGATCGCCGGCACAAAGATTCGTCCGCCGTCCGGGCCGACCTCCACCGCCCCCACGTCGCAGGCCGTTCCTTGTGGGCATGCCATGCCGTGCTGGTCGGTTTTGTATATGCCGCACGCGGCCGCGTCAATCAGGGCGCTGCCCGGCTGCGGCCAATGACCCGGCGTCGCGCGGCCGTTCAATTCCAGCGGCCCCAGGTCGAGATCGCTGTTGGGCGTGACCGGCGCGCCACATGAGTTGTCGTTTGCCATATTGCCGCCGCCCTGTGGCGCGGGCAACCCGGCGTCAGTAACACAGTTGGGCGTTGCCGTCGTGCCGCGGTCGATGGCCGAAGCCTCCAGTACGAGTTGTCCTCCCGTGCGCCGAATCTGACCCGTCGCATTGTCGCGCACAGTGCTGAAGCCCAGCAAGGTTTGGATGCTGTTCTGCCCTGCCCACACACCCCACTCGCCGTTTTGGCTGATGGTGCTGTTGCCGATGGTCAGGGTGCTGTTCTCGCCGTTGTAGAAGCCGCTGCCGGTATTGTCGTGAATACTGCTCTGGGTGACGACCATGTAGCTGCCGCCCGATACGGTCTGCCACAAGTAGACGGCCAAGGCCCCATTACCGAATATCTCGGATTGGCTCACGGTCACGTAAGCGTGGGCGGCCAGAATACCGCTCCCCGAATTCGCCCGGTTGCCGGTGATGTCGCTGGCGGTGATGTTGGCCCAATTGTTGGCCCCCGCTCCGGCGATCTCCGTCAGGTATAGCCCGCCGCCTTCCGTTGCGACATTATCGGCGACTTGCGAGTTGTCGATGACAACCCCACCGCCGTGGGCATAGATGCCGCCGCCCTTGTCGGCCGAGTTTTCCACCACCGATGTGCCGTCTATTGTCAATTGCCCGTCCCAGCTGAGAATTCCGCCGCCCGCCACGGCCGTGTTGTCGGTCACCCGTGTGGTGCGCAGCGTTAGAGATCCTTGACTCTCAATGCCGCCGCCATTTATGCCGCTGACATTGTCGGCAATACGGCTATTCTCAATCAGTATCCAGCCTGTCCTGTCGCCGTTGTTGCTGTTCTTGACGCCACCACCCCATAGGGTCGCCGCATTGCCCTCGATATAGCTGCCGCGAATGGTCACCTGGCCGCCGATATTTTCAATGCCGCCACCCGAGCCGGCGGTGGTATGGCCGCTGATGGTGCTGTCGGTAATGCTGCTGTCGATGGTGTTCCATAAGCGCACGCCACCTCCTCCCTCGGCCGAGATCGAGCCGACCACGGTGGCGTTAATGAAGATGTCATACCCGTTCGCGCCATTATAGGCGCCGCCCCATTTGGCGCTGCTGCCGCTGATGATCGAATCCTGGACGCGAACAACCCCGCCCTCATTGGCGATGGCCCCGCCCCAGGCGGTGCTGGCGCTGTTGAGGATCGTTGTTCCTTGCATGTCCAGCTGACCCGCACCCCAGACGACGATTGACCCACCCTGCGACCCCCAGCCGTCGCCCGCGGGGCCTCGCCCGCCTTCGAGAACCATATCATTCAACGTTAACCAACCGCCGGCGCTCACTTCGAAGAAGCGCGGTTTGACGAACATCGGCGAACTGCCCTGCGCGAACAGGCGGATCAGCCCACCGCCGTCAATGGTTACTTCCTTGCTGATGGTCGCCGAGTTGTAGATCTCGATGGTATGGCTGGCGGGGCCACAATCGAAGGTGATTGTGCCTCTCGTGCCGGCTTGCACCGTGGCAAGTGCCGCGTCGAAGGCCGTCTCATCGCAACTGGCCGGTGTGCCCGTGCCGACGACTGCATCAGTCGTTGCGGCCCGCGCCTTGGTGCCGGTCAACCCCGATAGCAGTAGTCCAACGACTAAAATCCGGATTATTCGCTTCATTCTCGTTTGTTCCGTGTACTGGTTTGTATGTCGATCTCAGCGTGGTCGCATTCAGAAATGACTTGCCAAAAGTGCGGCTGTTTACCGGTGATGTGCGCTAGTTGATATCCTGACACGTCCATTGCATGGTAAAGTCCACCCGCGCGTCCGGATCGGGATTTGACTTTTGCACCGAGGCTATCTCCACCAAATCGTGCGCTTCCAACGTGCCGGAGCCGTCGGCGTTGACAGTCACGACGGCCGTCGAGGGTTCGCCGTTGTTAAACGTTCGCCCTGCAACGTCGATCGCCGGGAAGGCGTCCGGCATCCCTTCGGTGGTGACGGCAACCAGTTCATAGGTACCCGGTCCCGTATAGGCGCTAATAGCTGTGAGAGCGACCGTGACTTGCGCCTCGCCGGCAGCCAACATCATCGGCAGATTCAGGAAGCGCGCTTCGCCCGGCGCGGCCCATGCCGCGCAAGTTTCAATGTTGGCGCCCACGCCGCCCGCAGCGGTCGCCTCGATGGTTCCGCTGAGCGTACCGGTGGTGCAGAAACGGAAGTATTCTTCGCAACCGGTGTCGGTCGCGGCTGTCTGCGCATCCGGCTCAAGCGCGACGTTGTCGGCCGCAACCTCTTCCCCGTTGGGTTCAGTCGGGTTCGGCAGGGCGGTGTCCCCCGCCGGTGGTTCGGCCGGTGTCGTGGCTGCTTCGCTGCCGCCACACGCCACGGTGAGCAAAACGACCCACAGCGATAAAAACAAGACGATTCGATGTTTCATGCTTCATTTCTCCTTGTGTGATGATGGTGATTGTGATCGTCTCGATCTGCTCCAACGTCACAATGACCTGTCTGCTTTTCATTGCCGAACAATATCGGCTTTGCCGTGGCTATTGGTGACATTTTGTGACAACTCGCGGAAGCAGTAGAATTCCCGGTTGGCTATGCATCCGACGACGATATTGCCCGATAACTTTGGCTCTGCCCTGCGCTTTCTGCGCAAACGCGCCCGCCTGACCCAGGAAGAGTTGGGCCGGGCGGTTGGCTATAGCCGCGAGCAAATCGCCCGGCTGGAGAACGGCTCACGATTGCCCGATCTGGCCGTCATCGCCGCCCTGTTTGTCCCCGCGTTGTTGTTGGAACGAGAGCGAGCACTGGTTGAACAATTCCTCGCGCTGGCCGGGCAGACACGCCACGGTGCCCAGGTCACCATCACGCGCCGCAAAGAGACGCGCATTCAGGTGGTCCAGGAAACCGAAGCCGATACGGTAGTGCAACCTCAATACCGCCCGCCCGCGCCCTTGCTGCCGTTACTGGGTCGGCAGGCGGAAGTGGAAGAACTACGGGATCGCATCCGAACCGCACGGCTGATCACCATCATCGGCGCGCCGGGCATCGGCAAGACACGCCTTGCTCTGGAAGTGGCCAATGTTGTCCGATCGACTTTTGCCGATGGCGCGGCTTTCATCTCTCTGGCCGAGGCGCAAACCGCGGCCGACATTCCTTATGCTGCCTTGCGCCATCTGTCCATCACACCCGCCGGCGGTCAATCGCCCGCGTCGGCTGTGATGGCCGATCTGGCCTCGCGCGACTTGTTGCTGGTCGTGGATAACTGCGAGCACGTTCTGGATGGGACGCCTCTCTTCGCCGAATGGTTGGCCGGAGCGCCGCGCCTGAAGCTGCTGTGCACCAGCCGCGTTCCCCTCGACTTGTACGGTGAGTACGAGTGGCCGCTGGCCCCGCTGCCCACGCCCGATCTCGCCGAATCGCCCGATTTGGCGCGCTGGGGGCAGACAGCGGCCATGCGCCTGCTGTTGGATCGGGCGCAAGCGGTCGACCCCGATTTCGAGTTGACCGAAGATAATCTGCTGCCGTTGGCCTCGCTGTGCGTGGCTCTCGACGGTCTGCCGCTGGCGTTGGAACTGGCTGCGGTGAGGTTGCGCGATCTCGATCCGGCGCAACTGATCCGGCAACTGTTGACCTTGCGCGGCCACGCCCAGCTTTCGTCCACCTGGTTACAACAGACGCGCCGCAACGTGGCCGAGCGCCACCGCACATTGCTGGCGGCTATCGATTGGAGCGAGCAACTCCTGCCGCCTGACACAAGGGTGGCGTTTCATCATCTGGGGGTGTTTGTCGGCGGTTGTGATGAGGCGGCAGCACGGGAGATCGCCGGGGCCGACCGGGCGACGCTGGATCAACTGGCCCGCGCCAATCTCATTCGCCTGGAAAACGGCCGCGTCTCCCTGCTGGAGACGCTTCGCGCCCATGCCCATGAGCAACTGGCCGCCGAAGGCGGGTTGGCTGCTGCCCAACTGTCGCATGCCGGCTTCTATACGCGCTTTGCCCAAGAGGTGTTTACCGGGTTGGTCGGCGACGAGCAAGCGGCATGGATGGCGCGAGCGCGAGCCGATCACGATAACTGCCTGGCGGCGCTGCGCCGGGCCATAGCCGAGAGCGACGGGGCGACGGCTATCGCTATTGCCGGGAGCTTGTGGTGGTTCTGGGTTCGGCGCGGTTTGTTCGCGATGGCGCGCGAATTGCTGACGGCGGCGCTGCAACTGCCCGCGACCAATTTGGCCGATCGTGCTCGTGCTCTCAACGGTCTGGCGGCCTTCTGTCTGGCCGACGAGGATTATGAAGCCAATCTGGTCTGCCACGCGGAGGGGCTGGCCCTGCGCCGGCAACTTAATGACGCCGATGGCATCGCCACTGTTCTTCATAATATGGGATTAACAGCTATTATTACCGGTGATTACGAGCGGGCAATGGCCTGGCTGGACGAGAGCGTGGTCGTTTGCCCCGATTGCGATCCGACATCGGCCTGGGCCCATATGGGCCTTATCGCCCAGGAAACGCAGGACTTGCCCGCGGCGCGGCGTTGGCTGGAGATGGCCTATGCGCGAACGACAACGACGCCGGCGGGATGGATGCAGGCGTTCGTCATGAACTACCTGGCCGACGTGCTGCGCGAGATGGGCGAGTATGACGAGGCAACTCGCCTGGCCGAAGAGAGCCTGCGCTATTTCACGGAACTGGAGGATAGCTACTATTTGCCTGATGCCCAGCTAACGCTGGCGCAAATTGCGCTGGACCGGGGGGACTATGACGCGGCCGCCGGGTTGGCGGCGCTGGCCGGCGAGCAGTACGAGGTCAGGGACGATGCGGCTTTTATGGCGGGGGTTCTGCTCATTCAGGCGGAACTGGCTCGCATTGACGGGCGACCTGATGCAGCGACGCTGTTGCTGGAGCGCTCGCGCACGCTGCGCCGGACGGTCACCCGCGCCGTCTCGCCTCGAGAGCAAGCGCAATATGATCGGATGGCGCGAATGCTGGAGGCCTGATCTGGTCAACTCTGCCAATTCCTGTCGCATCGGCGAAAGAATGCTGACAGGTTTGCCGGCTTGCGGGGCCTGCCATTATTCAGGAATGTGAGGAACACACTACTTGTCAAACACATCTTCCAAAAGCCATCGTAATACGATCCTCTGGGCGCTGCTGGTCACGCTGTTGTGGTCGTCGTCGTGGGTTCTCATCAAGGTCGGGCTGGACGGCAGCCTGCCGCCGCTCACGTTCGCCGGGTTGCGCTATAGCCTGGCGTTTCTGATGCTTTTGCCGCTGGTATTGTTCAACGCGAAGCAGCGGCAATCGCTGGCCACGTTATCGCGCGCTACCTGGTGGCGGTTGACGGTGCTGGGCCTGCTGCTCTATGCGATCACGCAGGGGGCGCAGTTCGTGGGCCTTTCGCTGCTGCCTGCGGCCACGCTGACGCTGCTGTTGACCCTGACGCCCATTATGGTGGCTCTGCTGAGCATTCTTCATGGCGACGAGGCGGCGACGGCCGGGCAATGGGCCGGCACGCTGTTGTCGATGGTGGGCGCGGGCATTTATTTCTTCCCGATGGTTCTGCCGGCCGGGCAGATGCTGGGGCTGGCTGTGGGGGCGCTGAGTCTGGTGACGAACTCGGTGGCGGCGCTGATGGGGCGAGAGATCAACCGCGACGGCCGCCTGTCGCCGCTGCTGATCACGACGGTCAGCATGGGCATAGGCGGGTTACTGCTGCTCGTCGTCGGCGTGGCGACTCAGGGGTTGGGCCAGATCGACGCCCGGCAGTGGGCGATCATTATTTGGCTGGCGGTGGCTAATACTGCCTTCGCCTTCACGGTCTGGAACCGCACGATGCAGACGCTGACGGCCGTAGAGTCGAGCATCATCGCCAATTTGATGCTGCCGCAGATCGCCATCATGGCCTGGGTGTTTCTGGGCGAGGCATTGACGGCGCGGCAAATCGTTGGGCTGGTGCTGGTCGCCATCGGCACGCTGGTGGTGCAGTTGCGGCGCGCCCGGCCCAGGATCCCGATCGCCGCAGTGATTGAGGCTGAGTAGCGAATACGATCAGGAAGTCGATTTTGTGCCCGTGCCCGTCAAGTCGGCCGACTTTCCGCCCGACGAACATATCCATCGCATGGAGGGCTGAGTCGCAGCTCTAGTCCCTTCATTCGCCTAGCATATGCAAATAAATCTGGCCTTTGGAACCGGGTTTAAGACCAGGGATGAGGTTACGGGCCGTCGACACGAAAACAACAGAATGACCATCGGCCGATAGACGCGGCGCGGTCGATGCGCCACCGGTAGCTTGTCCTCCATCGGCCGTCAGCGAAACACGACGGGTGATGCCGGTCACGCGATCATGAAGAAAGACATCGCTCTGACCGTTGGTGTCACTGGCGATCAGGTTCGTGGCCGGCGAGGTGAACGCAACGAATTGGCCGTCGCCCGACAACGAGGCCTGAGTCGAATGATTGTTGGCCTGTAAATTGCCGGTCTTGACCGAGACCCGTGTCGTAGCGCCCGTGACCAGATCGTGAACGAAAATATCACTGCGGGAGTTGCTGTCGCCGGTCACAATTGAGGAAGTGGTGTCGAATGCCGCATACCTGCCGTCGGCTGAAATTGTCGGGCGATTTGCCATCTTGCTGCCTTGCATGCCATTGGAATCGACCGAAACCCGGCGTGTGGTGCCGGCAGCAACGTCATAGACGAAGATGTCGAAGGTCTGGTTAGTATCCCCGGTCACTAATCCGCCATCAAGGGAGCGGTAGACGATTCGATTGCCGTCGGCCGAGATAGCGGAAAACGAACCGCCTTCCCATGGGTTCTCCCCATTGGGCAGGAGATCGATCATGCGGGTGATGCCGGTAACGCGGTCATGACGAAAAACGTCGCGACGATTGCCGTTGTAGTCCGGCATCACCAGATGCTCGCAATGAGACGAGAAGATCACGTAGCGACCATCGTATGAAACATCACCCAACCAGGCGCGCTCATCAGACGGGACGCCATTTGAGCTAATGGAGACGAGTGTTGTCGTGTGGGCCTGACGGTCGTGGATAAATACGCTGATACCTGGGCCGCGATACCAGTCGTCATCCGTAAGATTCAGCGTTGTTGGCACAAGGTTGGTTGCGGTTGACGTGAAAACAACGAAGCGCCCGTTACCCGAGATGGCCGGTTCCGTCGAGTCATCATTGGCCTGACTCCCGTCTGTGGCTACGGAGATACGCTCGGTCTGGCCAAGCAGCATATCGCGAACAAAGATGTCGGTCTTGCGGTTGGTATCACCAGCTACCAGGTTGGAAGCTTTGGACGTGAACGCGACGAAGCGACCATCGGCCGAAATGGCCGGTTGGGATGAAACTTGATTCCCAGCGCGCCCGTTGGTGGCTACGGAAACCAGCATCGTGGTGGGTTCAGCGTCGCCGGCTGCATATGCCAGTGGCCGCACAGCGGCAGTTACGACCAGCAAACCGGCAAATACCAGCAGCCAAACAGGTAAAAATCGCATTTGGTGTGGGCCTGTGTTGATCTTTTGGATGTTCATGGTATGCCTTGTCTGAAAGCCTGGGACTGATGTTACTCAACGACGGGAGTACAGTCCGGTATGGGCACTGGGGACATAAACGCCAATATCCCTACATTCAGGTTAACATCAAGGAGACCATCGAGGGTAGTGACATTCGTCATATATCTTTCGTGACGATCGTCTAATGTGGACAGTTTTGGTTCATGGTTTCATTGTCAAATCAGCGCAATCGTAGTATGGTAATAGGGTCATTACAAGAGCGCGAGCCACCTATGGACGAATCAGTTCATTGAAGAGCGCCGGGTGGGTGGCTGCGAATATCGACAGTGCAAGTTCTGGCACTGGTTGCCGAAAGGCGATCGGGGCTGGGCTTTTTTTTCGCACTGAGGGCTTTTGATTAAAAGACCT
>DAOMSB010000109.1:0-8153 GCA_035446145.1 Promineifilum sp. (SeqCode)
CTGATGCTCATCGCCATCTTCGCCCGCGACCTGCCGCTGCCGCTGGCCGTCATTGGTCATGAGGGCGGGACGGTGCTGGTGTCGTTGAATGGGTTACGGTTATTGGGGTATAGGGATAAACATTAACCTTGTCTTGGTCCTGTTGAAAAAAGAAGAGCCTGCCCGGATTACCGGACAGGCTCTTCTTATTCATGATGATGACAGGGTCGTCAGCTGCTCTTCTTGCGTCGTCCTGAAGCCTTCCAACCTGCCACAACCACCAACGGCAGAATAAACGCCGAGGCGCATAACTGGATACCGAACGCCTCCACGGGCGGTCTCGTCGCGGAGCTGGCGGGAGGTGTTGCTTGCTCTGTGATCTGCGGTTCGCTCTGCGGTGTATCAGGTCGCGCGGTATAATCGCCTTGTGCGGAAACTCGATAGGCGTCGCCGTCGATGACGACGATTATCTCCTCGCCCAACGCCAGCGCCTCGCCCAGATCGGGCCGGTTGTCGAGCAGGTTGAAGTAGGCGTCGGAGGCGAAGGGGATGACCTGCGGCACGCTTTCGCCGTCGTAGGCGCTATCGACCCATACGCCGCTGCGCAGGAAGAAGGTGCGACGGCCGGCACTCTGCACCAGGGCCTGGGCCACCGTCTGGCCGCGGTCGCCTGAGACGACCACTGTCGCCATCGGCATCGGCGCTTCGGCCGCGGACAGCGATCCCTCGACCGCGGCCCGGTCGACGGCCGCCGCGCCGCTGACTTCCGCGGGAGCCGACAATGCTTGCTCGGCCTCCGCCTGTAGGTCAGGCGCTCCGGTTTGGGCAATGATGTCGTCTTCCTCGATGAGAAAGCTGGTGTAGGGTGTGATGACGCCGTAGCGGGTGCTCAGGTTGACGATGCTTTGCACCAGTTCGGGGTTTTCGCCCTGCAAGCGGATTTGCTGCATCAGGTGGCCGATGGCTCGCGTGGCCCACAGGCGGGGGATGAACGGCTCGCCGCCTTCGTCGCGGAACAGTTGGTCTTCATAGGTGAAGGTCTGCTCGCGGCCGTTGGCGGTGCCGGTCAGGGTGACGGTTGCCGGGCCGCCCTCGCGATAGCGCCCGGCTATGACGAGCTGCGTCCCGGCGAACAGGTCAGGCAGCTCGACGGGGTAGACCTGGTCGATGCGGATATCGCCGGTGTCGAGCACGATGTCGGTCAGCACGGGCGAGCCGACTTTGGCATAGAAGGCGCTGACCGCCTCATCGACGGCTTGCCCCGGCCGGACGTAGGTCGTCGCGCCGCGCTGCTCGGCCGCCAGGGTGTCGAGCAGGATGGTGTCGACGTCGTCGCCCACTCCGAAGGCGAAGACGCGTGCGTTGTCGGGCATGGCTTGGTCGACGGCCTGCAGCAGCATGGGGGTATCGGTGATCCCTTCAGTCGCCAGCCCGTCAGTCAGGAAGATGATCGTCGTGGGGCGATGATCATCGCCTGCGCCGGCGGCGAGGTTGGCCGCCTCCAGCAGCGCGCCGCTGATGTTGGTGCCGCCAACAGCCTGGAGGCTCTCAATATGCTGGCGGTAGTTGCCGGGCTGATTGGCGGGCAGCAGTTCAGGCTCGTAGAGGCTGACGCTGGTGCTGAAGCTGACCAGGGCGAAACGATCTTCGGGGTTCAGGTGGTCGATGACCCAGGCGGCCGCTTCCTTGGCCTGGACCATCTTTTCGCCTTCCATGCTGCCGCTGGTGTCGAGGATGACGATGACATCCTTGGCCACCACCTCGCCCGGCTCGATGCCCGGTGCGACCAGCAGCAGGAAGAACCCGTCCTCGCCGGGGTCTTTATAGCTGAGCAGCGTCAGACCAATCTCTTCCGGCGACACGGTGTAGTACAGCTCGAAATCGTCGGTAGGGGTGACGTTGGCGTCTTCGTATCCCACGATGGCGCTGAAATCGGTCGGCCGTTCGATGGCCACACGGTGGCTGGGCGAGTAGAGGGTGCGGATCGCTTCATCGGAGTTCACCTCGACGCGAATGGATTGCTCGTCGAGCGACGTTTGGGTGTAGAGGCCGGCCGATTGCGGATAGATGAAGTGGAATGCGCCGTTCTCGGCCGTCAGCAAATAGCTATACTCGATCTCGATCTTGCGCTCGTCGCCGGGCGGGATGGGGAAGACGTTGGCCTGGATGGCGTCCGCGCCCACGTATTCCAGCAGGGCCGGATCGCGCATCCGGCGGACGATGGCGTCATAGATGGCGCGGGCTTCGTCTTTGGCCAGTATCCTGGCTTCGATGGGCGTGCCGTCGACCCACATGGTCAGCTCCGACACGGCCGCGCCGGGCGGCAGGGGGAAGAAGTAGGTGCCTTCCAGCATCCAGTCGTTGGGGTTGCGGAAGAGTTGTTCGACGCGGGTCGTGGCAACCTGGTTGTCGATAGTCACGCTCACGCGTTGATAAGGTATTTCCAGCCCCTCCATATTCCAGATCGGCGGGATTGGGATACGGCAGTCCATGCAGGGCATGGGTGTGGATTCCTGGGCGCGGGCAGCAGTTCCCGTCACGGCCAGCAGAAAAGCGATCAATAGATAAACAACAATCCTTTGCTTCATCTCGTTCCTCCATCAAGGTATGCCTGATTGAGAGACGCGGATGCGTGGAGGAATGTTCCGGCAGGTGGGTGATCTTTGGCTCTACCGTCGGGCAAATCCGTGCTATCATTCCTCGGATTGACCGGAGGTATTTGATTGACGATGCGTCGGGGTTTGTTGGTCGCTCTGCTCTTCATCACGCTATTGGCCGCAGCCGCTTGTAACCGGCTGGAGCCGGCCGCGCCCGATCCGGGGCTGGATTTCAGCGATCCCGACGTCGGTGGTGGCGTAGGCATCGACGATGGCCCGGAGACGCCGATTCCGACGGCCGCACCCACCAATGAAGCCTCACCGCGACTTGATGCGACGGCCGAGGCACTGGCGACCTTCCCGCCGGTCACGGCGACGCCTGCGGCTTTGCCGGTAGATACACCTGCCCCGGTGGAGACGCCATTGGAGACGCCACCACCGCCGGCAACCGAAGCGACACCCGCGCCCTCCGCCACGCCGGAAGAAGCCGGGTTGATCGTCCATACCGTTCAGCCTGGCGAAACCCTGTTCCATATCGGCCTGCAATACGGCCTCTCTTGGGTAGTCATCGCCGAGTTCAACGGTATCCTCAACCCCGATGCCATTGACGTGGGGCAGGAGATTCGCATTCCCCCCACGCCGACGCCAACGGCCGAAGCGCGATCGATCGCACCGATCGTAGCCGAGAGATCGGGCCGATCTGTTGATTGAATTAATAAGGAGATACCCCACGTATGTGGCCTGGAGTCATTGAAGCTTATCGATCCTACCTGCCTTTCGGCGCCGATGCCCCGGTCGTCACGCTGAACGAGGGCAATACACCGCTGATCCACGCGCCGCGCCTGGCCGAGGAGATCGCCCCCCGCGCGGGGTTGCGGTTATATCTGAAGTATGAGGGGTTGAACCCGACCGGTTCGTTCAAGGATCGGGGGATGACCGCGGCCATCACTCAGGCGGTGATCGAAGGGGCCGAGACGGTCATCTGCGCCAGCACAGGCAATACGGCCGCCAGCGCTGCCGCCTATGCCGCGCGGGCCGGATTGCGCTGCCTGGTTCTGGTGCCGCGGGGGAAGATCGCGCTGGGCAAGCTGGCCGCCAGCCTGGCCTATGGCGCGGAGGTGATCAGTATTGACGGCTCGTTCGACGATGGGCTGCGCATGGTGCGCGAGATCACCGAACGGCGGCCGATTGCTCTGGTGAATTCAGTCAACCCGTGGCGACTGGAAGGACAGAAGACCGGCGCGTTCGAGATCATCGATCAACTCGACGGTCGCGTGCCGGACTGGCACTGCCTGCCGGTCGGCAACGCGGGCAACATCAGTGCCTACTGGATGGGCTACAAGCAGTATGGCAGAGGACTACCTCGCCTATTGGGCGGGCAGGCAGCGGGGTCGGCGCCCATCGTCCTTGGCCGCGTGGTGGAGAAGCCGGAGACGATCGCCACGGCGATCCGCATCGGCAATCCGGCTCGCTGGCGGCAGGCGGTCGAGGCACTTGATGAATCGGACGGCATCATCACCGCGATGGACGATGAGGATATCCTGGAAGGATGGCGCATGCTGGCCCAGCTTGAGGGCGTGTTTGTGGAGCCTGCCTCGGCTACCGGGTTGGCGGCGCTGAAGCAGCAGATCGCGCTGGGAGAGATTGACGCCGCAGGCAAAACGGCCGTCGTTGTCCTGACCGGTCATGGGCTGAAGGATCCCGGCACGGCCGTGGAACTGGCGCGAACGCCGATCGTTCTGCCGGCGAGCCTTGGCGCGCTTGAGGATTATCTGGCGTCGTGATCGGGGATTAGGCCGATTTTTCGTTGGGGGTATCGGTTGGCGTCTCTTTGTCGGGGCGCAGCTTCTCGGCCAGCTCCTCCAGCCGCTTGCTGATCCAGCGCAGGCCACCTTCGGCCCCTTTTTGGGCTTCCTCTTTCCAGTCGATCTCGCGCAGGCGGGCTTCGATGGCGTCGGCTGTGGCTTTCGATTGGGCCTGAATCGTCTCGGTCACCTTGTCCTTGACGGCTTCGGCGCTACGACTGGTGGCTTCGGTGGTGGTGTCGGCTATTTTCTGGGCAACCCGGGAAGCGGAACCCATGACGGCTCCACCGACTTTGTGGCCGAGTTCGGCTGCGCTATCGGCCAGCTTGCCGCGCTCGGGCGTCGCCGCTTCGGACTTCATCTCTTCGCCAAGATCCTCCAGCGTAATCTTGAGCGGTTCTTTTTCATTCATAGGCCAATCTTCCTGCACAGGTATCTGCTCTCTATACGACTGGAATGGGGTCGAGTTGCAAGCCGATTCATGAGAAGAAACCAAACACGTGGATTTGGGGCGGGGAAAATCGTTATAATGTTTCGGCCCGCAGGCGGGCGGATAAACAAATAAAAGGGAATGGGATGTCCATGCCGAAACGGTCAGTTTCACGAGTTACGATTATTGCGACGATTCTGTTTGTGGGAAGTGTGGCGGCCTTTCTGGTCACGGCCCTTCGGGCGGAAGGGCGCTCGACGTCCGACGAGGGCTTATTGAGCATCTTCATGCCTGCCGTCCTGGCCGATATGGGTGGAACGGGCGTTTCTCCGACGCCTACTCTTGAGACAACTCCCACTCTGACGGCTACCATCGAAGCCACCACGACACCGACGATCACGAGCATCGCGACTTCAACCGATGTGCCGACGGGGACACCAACCGCGACCCTGACGGCGGTACCCACGGAGACGCCGACTGCCACGGCCACGCCGACCGAAACGCCGACCGCCACGGCCATGCCGACTATGACGCCGACCGAGGAACCCCAGGCAACGGCAACCGATACATCCACGCCGACCCAAACGGCCACCGCCACATTGACACCGACGCCGACACAAACAGCCACCGCGACGTTGACGCCGACGGTCACTCCGACACTACCGCCGGGCGAGGAAATGCTGGTGTTCGACTGGAACAAGCCGGTGACCAAGGCGGAAAGCGGCTTTGCCATTGATAACCCGCCACTGGCCAACGGCGATTGGACCACGCCGACCAACTTCGCTCAGGGCACGCTCTACTTCCGCGCCGAGATTCGCAACCAGCCCGTCGCCCAGGATCAGATGCGCCTTGGTTTCTGTGTTTGGCAACGGATCGACAAGATCGATTACGAGAACTGCAATGGACAGGCCGTGCCCGGGCGAAAGGGAACCGTGGTCACGTGGTCGGTCCCTGTGGCCAATATGTGGAAGAAAGATGGCCGATCGATCATTTGGAGCCAACCGCGTAGCCGCAACGGTTTTGCCGTTCGCAACAAAAACAATTTACCGGTCAGCGACAAGCAGGGCTGGAACTGGAACGGCGAGAACCCGGATGACTGGTACCCGCTTGATCTTCGTTTTACTGTGGTCGTCGTGGAAAAAGGGGCGAGTTTTTCCGGCTGGGACAATTACATTACCGATTCCGACTAACCAACCTGACCAACGTACTACCTGGTCATGTGAATAAATCGCGAATCTCACCCAATAATGACGCATAATTCACAGCAGGGACATGCTACAGTAAGTAAACTTGCAAGCTACAGATACGATAATCCTCAACGGAAGGACTGGCGTCCCTGTTCTTCCATATCCTGGACCGATTGCGGTCATGGGGCGCGAGAGACGCAGCCGGCTGCCTTCCGGGCAAATTGACTGGCCCGGCTGCAGACAGGGTTCATATCCCTGACCTTTAGATCCAAATGCGGGAAATTTACATGACAGGAGACCGTATGAATACAGACACAGGCGTATTAAAGTGGGCGCGCGTGCTGGGGCTGGCCTTGATGATGGCTGCATTGGCCGCGTTCGCCTTCGCCGCTCCATCGGGGTTGCGCGCCGACGGCGAAAACGCGGTTGCCAACGGAGATTTCGAGAGCGGCACGACCGGCTGGACGTGCAAGAGCTGCACGCTGAGCGCGGGTAACCCTGCCCAGGCGGGGGCGGCCGGGCAATTCACGACCACCAGCCGCACGGCTCGGGGACAATTGTTCCAAACCAACATCACATTGCAGCCGAACACGACCTATGAACTCAGCTTCTGGGCGCGTTCATCCGACGGCAAAAATGTGCGGGTGACGTTGGCTCAACAGGTGGCCCCGCGAACCAACTATGGCCTCAAGAACAAGACGTTCGATCTGACCACGGAAGGCCAGGTTTTCACTCATACCTTCACTACAACAGGTTTTAGCCAACCGATTAGCGATGCTCGCCTGGTATTCCAGGCGGACAAGGGTAAAGGTGTTCAGTATAGCATCGACAATATCAGCCTTGTCACCGGAGATGATCCGCCACCTCCGCCACCCCCGAGCGGCGAGATGCTGATCTATGACTGGAACAAGCCTATCACCATCGATGAGGGCGGTTTTGCGATGGACAAGACATCGCAATACCTGAGCCAGAACTGGGTGTCGCCGGTGAATTATGCCGGCGGCCGTCTCTACTTCAGGGCGCGCATCTTCAGCATCCCGCAAAACCAGCCCAACATGAAGCTCGGCTTCTGCTTTTGGCAGGGAAAAGATGGTGAGTATTGCAAGGGCAATGAAGTAGCCGGTGTGCCTGGCACGGTGTCGACATGGGATTTTATGATAAATGACATGTGGAAGAAAGATGGCAACCAGATCGACTGGACCGCACCGCGCAAGAAGATGGGTTTCTCCGTTCGCGACGGCCAAAATGATCCGGTCAGCGACAAGACCAGTAGTGATTGGGGTGGCAACAACCCCAACGACTGGTACCCGATGAACTTGCGCTTCCAGGTCGTTCTGGTTCCGGCCGGCGGAACGTTCTCCGGCTGGCAGAACTATCCCTGATGAATCCTTGATGGAAGCGAATTGAGGCAGCCGCGCGGGCATGTTCGGGGCGTTCTGCGCGGCTTGCTCAATTCATTTTTGTCTCTGCGCCCGTGTGGGCGCCACAGTACTGTTGAGAAAATTGAACAAGGAGTACAGGAGTATGAGTATAATGAACAATGACGCGATGGCAGTAAAATGGAAACAGTTGGCCTTGCCTGTTCTGGTTCTGGTGGCAATGGTTGTTATCTTGCTGATAGCGCCGATGGGGTTGCGGGCCGACGGTGAAAACGCGGTTGTTAACGGAGACTTCGAGAGCGGCACGACCGGCTGGACGTGCAAGAGCTGCACGCTGAGCGCGGGTAACCCTGCCCAGGCGGGGGCGGCCGGGCAATTCACGACCACCAGCCGCACGGCTCGGGGACAATTGTTCCAAACCAACATCACATTGCAGCCGAACACGACCTATGAACTCAGCTTCTGGGCGCGTTCATCCGACGGCAAAAATGTGCGGGTGACGTTGGCTCAACAGGTGGCCCCGCGAACCAACTACGGCCTCAAGAATGAGACGTTTGACCTGACCACGGAAGGCCAGGTCTTCACCCACACCTTCACCACGGCAGGCTTTTCCCAGCCGATTAGCGATGCCCGACTGGTGTTCCAGGCGGACAAGGGCAAAGGTGTTCAGTATAGTATCGACAATATCAGCCTCACCCCCAGTGATACTCCACCACCACCGCCGCCTGACGGTGATCGGTCGGACGAAATCCTTGTATTCAACCGTGGCTCTCTGT
>DAOMSB010000110.1:0-7897 GCA_035446145.1 Promineifilum sp. (SeqCode)
AAGGTCGGCGGGGCGACGGCCACCTGCGTGGCGTAATAGAACTTGAGCTGCGTGCCGCCCTTCGTCGGCGGCGGATGATGAGCGACAATGTCGCGCATCAGGTCGTTCATCTCGCTGGTGGAAAGGCGAGTTTGGCGCGCCTCATAGACCGCCATCACCGTCTCAAGGATCTTGTTCACACGCTGGCCTGTCTCGGCCGAGATAAACAACAGCGGCGCATACGACAGGAAGGCCAACTCCCGCCGCACGTCCGTCTCGTAAGCGGGCATGGTGTGGGTATCTTTTTCCACGGCATCCCATTTGTTGACGATCAGGATCACGCCGACGTTTTCCTCGACCAGCATGCCGCCGATGTGGGCGTCCTGGGCCGTCACGCCTTCCTCGCCGTCGATCAATAACAAAGCCACATCCGCCCGACGCAGCGTCTTGATGGCTCGCAGCACGCTGTATTTCTCGATCCCCTGATCGATCTTGCCGCGCCGCCGGATACCGGCTGTGTCGATAATCGTGAAGTCCTGCCCATGCCAGCGCAGTTTTTCGTCAATGGCATCGCGCGTTGTTCCGGCGATGGGGCTGACGATGACCCGCTCCTCGCCGATCATCTTGTTGAGCAGGGTCGACTTGCCCACATTCGGCCGCCCCAAAATAGCGATCTTGATCGAGGTATCCTCTTCATCGTCATCGGGATCAAACGGCGGAATAGATTCGACGATGGCATCGAGCAAATCGCCGGTGCCCGCGCCATGGAGAGCCGACACAGCGAACACCTCGCCCAGCCCCAGCTCATAGAACTCGTAGGCCGTGTCCCACAGCTTGCTCGATTCCAGCTTGTTGGCGGCGACGATGACCGGCTTCTTGGCCTGTCGCAAGATGGAAGCGACTTCGCGATCGGCGGCGGTGATTCCGGTCTGGCCGTCCACGACCTGAACGATCACGTCCGCATCCTGCATGGCGATCACTGCCTGCTGCCGGATGAGCGGCAGGAACTGCTCCGAATCCTCGGATAACGGCGCGGTATTGCGCCCCTCGGTCACCTCAATGCCGCCCGTATCGACCACCGTGAAGGCCACGCCACCCCATTCGCCATCAGCATACAGGCGGTCGCGAGTGGTGCCGGCTACGTCGGACACCACAGCCAGGCGACGGCCGATGATCCGGTTAAACAGGGTAGACTTACCCACATTCGGGCGGCCGACGAGGGCCACCAACGCTTTTTGATTCATTCAAACCCTCGTCTCTCAAGGTATAATTCGGGCAGGCGAGAAGCAATAGCGCCCCACGACATCGGGTAATAGTTAGTGGGGACGCGGGCAGGCCGCACCGGAGGCGACCCCGACAACGGAACTTGCCCGGCCGCAACGAGTTGCCCGTCGAGAAGTGACGTGGTGCTCGGAACGGTCTGGCTGATGGTCACCGTGACCGACGATGGCTGTATCGACCTGATCTCGATTTCCCGCTCGGGGATGTCAACCTCAGGTTTGACGGTATAGGTTCCAGGTTCCAGCCCAAACAAATCCAGGATCACGCGGACATCATTCTCGGCCAGCGAATCGAGCAACGGCAGAGGGCCAAACAGAACCACGCGCACCTGCTCCGGCTCCACCTTCACCTCATAACCTGCGCGCAGGCCGCGCGGATCCGGCACCCGATTAAATGAACTGGTCGTCAGGATCGGTGCGATCTCAATCTTGACCGACACGGTTTGCTCGGCATCCACCGATATTCCAGGTGGCAAATCGAGAACGGCCGTCTGCTGGAACGATTCTGTCAGGCCATCGATGTCGATTGCCTCGGTGGACACGGTATTGAGCGCATTGACTTGCGCCGGGCGGCCCTCGACGAGCAAGCTGGGTGGGTCGGCCGTCACGCTGAGCAATCGATAGCCCGGCGCCGGCTCGCCCGTCCATACGACCGTCACCAGTTTGTCGGCAAAACCCGCCAGTTCCTCAACCGGGATCGTGACCGACACCGTGTTGTGGCTCAAGGCAAGGGCGTTGACACTCGACACACGCCCGGCCAGATCATAAAACAAGGGCGTCGATGTCTCTACCAGGGTCTCCACCGCGCTGTTGAGAAATATCGTCACCAAGGCGAAATTGAGTTGATTAACCTGGCTGGCCGGCCCACTCACGCGGATCGTCGGCGGCTCAATCAATGGCTCGCCTTGCGAATGGCCGCGCGCCACGGAGCCGCGAATGTCCAGTTCCACCGGGATGTCGCGGGTCACTTGTTCTTCCAGCGTAACATCGACCTGCTCAGGCGTGATGAACGAGATCTCTGCACCGGTTTTGGTGGTCGTGACGTTGATATCGACCGACACACGCTCCCCCGAAGGCACCTGGCTCAGATCTACGGTCGCGGAGAAATCCTCAGGGGTGTATTTCTGCAGGATGGTGTCCGGCCCTTCCAGTCGAATCTGAACGGTCTGCCGCGGGTCCACGTCCACCAATGTCGTGTTCTCCGGCAGGCCGACATATTGAACCGGGACCTCGAGGAACCGCGTCCGAATCGGATCCTGGGATTGCGAGGCCGACGTCCAGATGAAGATAGCCAGGATCAGGGACAGGATGAACGTGGCTACGTTGGTCAGTGTCTCACCCGCTCGGTTCACTGCTATCCCTCCGAAGAAAGCCCGGCTGGCGGGGACCGGTCAGAAATGCGTGCAGGATCGTATCCAGCCGCGCGATGTCCTGGCGGCGCAGGATGCGGCCATTGTGGGCGATGGACACCTGCCCCGTCTCTTCCGACACGACCACGGCGACGGCATCGCTGACCTCGCTGATACCCAGCGCGGCGCGATGGCGCAACCCCATCTGCCGGTCGGACAGGCTGCTGGTCGACAGGGGCAACACGCAAGCCGCGGCAATGAGCTTGTTCTCGCGGATGATAATAGCCCCGTCATGCAGCTCGGTATTCTTGTTGAAAATCGTCAGGAACAGTTCCGGCGAAGGATCGGCATCGAGGATCACGCCAGTGTCGATGTATTCCTGTAGCCCCGTGTCCTGCTCAAAGACAACGAGCGCTCCGTGCCGGCGCTGCGACAGGCGCAATGCAGCCTCCTTGAGGGCCTCGACAACCGGGTTTGTGTCGTCGCGCTTAAACAGCCGCAGATAACGGCCGGCCAGACCCAGTTGCTCCAGCGCTCGCCGCAATTCCGGCTGAAAAATGACTGGTATGGCGATGAGCAAGACCGGCAGCATGTTGTCAACCAGCCAACTGAACGCGCGAAGTTCGAATATCTGAGCCAGCAGGAAGACAATCGCGCCCAGCACAAGCAAGCCGCGCAACACCTGCACGGCTCGTGTGCCGCGGATCAGCATCAGCACCCCAAAGATGATGAGGGTGACAAGCAATATGTCGATGATGTCGACAATGCCGATAAGCGACAGGCGTTCCAGTAAGGATTCGAATAGTTCCAAGTGTTTCCGGCCAGACCCTGCTCCGGCGTATGATGCGGCTGCTCTGCTTCTCCGTATTGGGCCAACCGAGAGGACTTCAGGGGTTTCCGGTTGTAATCGGGCGGGCAAACGGCCGCGAACGCCTGTGAGCGAATATTCTGAGGCGCAAGTATACCACACTGAAAGTGACGAGAAAGCGATGGAAGGCAATCGACCAGGCGGCGATTGCCATTTGCTCCAAATGCTCAACAGACCGAGCAACCCGCCCCCTGCCTCGTTGAGCATTATCAATCGCTTCTGTTCCTTGTTGTTCAATGTCACCTTGTCCATTAGGGTGACATTTTCGCTTTTTCCTTATGGGGTGTCAGATTCGCTGAAGAATAACACCTTTTGACAAACCCGATTGACATCGCCATCAGCCTATGCTACTCTGTCGCCAGAATCGATCATGAACACCAAATCGCATTCCACGCAGTTGCAGAGCTTATTACTTGGCGCTTTAGTCGCCGGTTTACCTCTGCCTGCCCGTCTTGCGTAACGATCGATCCCAAAATTCATCCAGCAAAGGCCGCAGGTGCTCCCTGCGGCCTTTTTGTTTTTCGGCAACAGGGGGCAAATAGCAGGCCGCAGATGACAACGAGAAGCCAATTTGTGAAATCTATGGATTCTTCTTTCTAAAGAGTGATGTCATGACAACCCAATCAAAATCTCGCAGTAAACCTTATGACTTCCGCGCTCTGGAATCAAAATGGCGGCCACGCTGGCGGGCGGCCGATCTGTATCGAACCGGCGACGACCCCGACAAGCCCAACTACTACATCCTGGACTTCTTCCCCTACCCCTCAGGCGACGGGCTGTCGGTCGGCCACTGCCGCAACTATGTCCCTACTTGCGTGAGCGCCCGTTTCCACCGCATGCGCGGCTACAACGTGCTGCACCCGATGGGTTGGGACGCCTTCGGGCTGCCGGCCGAAAACTATGCCATCAAGCACGGCATCCACCCCGTGGAGACCACCCAACGCTTCGTGGCCAACTACCGCCGCCAGATGGATCTGGTTGAATGCTCCTACGACTGGTCGCGCGAGATCAACTCCACCGATCCCGCCTACTACCGCTGGACACAATGGCTCTTTCTGCTGCTGCACAGGCGCGGGCTGGCCTATCGGGCTTCGGGCAGTCAGTGGTGGTGCCCGCAATGTCGCACTATTCTGGCCAATGAACAGGTGGAGAACGGCCGCTGCTGGCGCTGCGATTCCGTCGTCGAGCGCAAGCAACTGGAGCAATGGTACTTCAGCATCACCGACTACGCCGAACGCCTGCTGAGCGGCCTGGATACGATCGACTGGCCGGATCGGATCAAGGAGATGCAGCGCAACTGGATCGGCCGCTCCGAAGGAGCCGAGGCTGTGTTCATGGCCGATGGACATCCCATCCCCGTCTTCACCACACGCTCCGACACGCTGTTTGGCGTCACATTCCTGGCCCTGGCTCCCGAGCATCCGCTGGCGGCGCACGTTACCATACCCGATCGCGCGGCCGAAGTGAACGCCTACAGGGTTGCCGCCGGGAGAATGAGCGAGATCGAACGGCAGACGACCGACAAGGAGAAGACCGGTGTCTTCACCGGCAGCTATGCCACCCACCCGCTGACAGGCGAGCCTGTGCCGATCTGGGTCGCCGATTACGTGCTGGCGAGCTACGGCACGGGCGCAGTAATGGGCGTGCCCGGTCACGACGCCCGTGACTTCGCCTTCGCCCGGCGCTACAGGCTACCGATCATAGCGGTGGTGGAAGAGCGACGGCCGACCACCGATGGTCGACCGCAGACAGATAGCGACAGTCAACCATCGACCGTCGTCGATCAGGTAACATCCGTGTTCGAAGAACCCGGCATCGTCATCAACTCCGGCCCATATAGCGGACTGTCCTCGGCCGCAGCGTCGGCGAAGATCGCCGCGGAACTGGCCGCCCGCGAGCGAGGCGGGCCACGTGTCGCCTATCGTTTCCGCGATTGGCTGATCAGCCGCCAGCGATATTGGGGCGCGCCGATCCCCATCATCCATTGCTCCGCATGTGGCCCGGTGCCCGTTCCGGAGAATGAACTGCCGGTGTTGCTGCCGGACATAACCGATTTCACTCCCTCGGACGACGGCCGTTCGCCGTTGGCCCGCGCCGAAGCGTGGGTCAATACCACCTGCCCGCAATGCGGTGGCCCCGCTCGCCGCGAAACGGACACGATGGATGGCTTTGCCTGTTCATCGTGGTACTTCCTGCGCTTCGCCAATCCCCATATCGACGACAGGCCGTTCGACCCGGCGGCCGTAAGTCATTGGCTGCCGGTGAATACCTACGTCGGCGGCGCGGAACATGCCGTCATGCATCTGCTCTACGCACGCTTCTGGACGAAAGTTATCCACGACGCCGGTCTGATCGATTTTGACGAACCGTTCACCCAACTGCGCAATCAGGGCATGCTGCTGTCGCCCTACGACGGCCAAAAGATGTCCAAATCGAAAGGCAACGTCATCACCCCCGACGAGGTAATCGCCGAGTATGGCACCGACGTCCTGCGCGCCTACATCCTGTTCCTGGGGCCGTTTGACGCCAACGCACTGTGGGACAATCGGAACATCGTCGGCGTCCAGCGCTTCATCGAGCGCTACTGGACACTGGCTCACGAGATGGCGTCGCATCCGAATAGTGGTCAGGCAATCAACGAGGAATTCGAGCGAACACGCCACAAGATCATCCGTCGCCTGACCGGAGACATGAGCCGGTTCCGCTTCAATACGGCCGTGGCCGCACTGATGGAGTACGTCAACTATCTGTATGCAGCGCGCTCGTGGCCAATTCCCGGCGATCAATGGCGCGCGGCCATCCGCACCCTGACGCTGCTGCTGGCTCCTATCACGCCGTTCATAACCGAGGAAGTGTGGCGTGACGTGCTGGGAGAGCGCAAATCGGTCCACCAGGCAGACTGGCCCGCCTATGACGAAGAGCTGGCTCGCGACGAGGAAGTCACGATCATCGTGCAGGTGAACGGCAAGCTGCGCGACCGACTGACCATGTCCGCCGGCGCCGACGAGACGACTATGCGTGAGGAAACCCTGGCAAACGAGAAAGTTCGGTTGACGATTGGCCGGCGGCCGATCATCGATGTGATCGTTGTGCCCGGCCGGCTGGTCAATGTGGTGACGGGTTAAATTCCCGTCCGGCGAAATCAAATAAAAGGGGCGGTGTTGCCACCGCCCCGGAAAAAATTAGCTATCATGGGCTAGAGCCAGGCTCAATGCCCGCTTCTAGCGCCCGGTTACGGGATACATAAAGTCGAACCCGCAAAAATCAGGTTCAGGTTGAAGATATTGTTGGCCCGCGCGATGACGAACGGATCCACGCCATACAAGCGGCCGATCTTCAGCATGGTGTCGCCCGGCACCACCAGATGGTTCCAGCGACAGGCAGGCGTCACCGGCGGGACAGGCGTCGGTGGCGGCGGGACAGGCGTCGGCTGCGGCGGCTGAGCGCCAAACGGCACGAAGATCGTCTGCCCGGCAAAGATCAGGTTCGCGTTCGTGATCGTCGGATTGGCGGTCAGGATCGCCTGAACCGTGGTGCCATATCGTTGCGCGATGACCGACAGGTATTCGCCGCGCTGGACGATGTGGTAGACGCCGCTCGCCTGCGCCTCGGCGGGGCGAGTGGCCACAAGGAACAGCATCATCAACATCACCACCGCCACTAACCGGACGGCCGCTTTATTCAAAGACAAGACTGATCTCATGTTACCCTCCAGATTCTGACTGCATCTCCGCGATTATTAAAACCGGCCCCAACCCCGATCCCACAGCGGATCAATCTAGACTCGCGTGAGATATTCACCCGTATCGGTATTCACCCGGATCCGATCGCCAACCTGGACAAACAATGGCGTCTTCACCCGTAATCCCGTATCCGTCCTGATCTCTTTCGTCGCGCCGGTAGCCGTATCGCCGGCGACGGCGTTTTCCGCCTCAACCACATCGAACTCCATCGTCTTCGGAAGTTCGTAGTCGATCACCTCGCCCTCATAGGAGAGCAGTTCAAGCTCCATATTGTCGCGCAGGAACTTGGCGTCGTCTTCCAGCACGCTATGGACGACCTGCTTCTGCTCATACGAACTCAGATCCATGAATACGTAGAACGTGCCGTCGTCATAGAGATACTGGAAGGCGCTCTTGTCGAGGCGCACATCATCGACCCGGTCGCCGGAGCTAAAGGTCACTTCCTTGTTCGTGCCGGTGCGCAAGTCGCGCACCTTAACCCGGATGGTGGCCTTGCCGCGCCCGGGCTTGGTGTGGGAATACTCGGTTACTTTGAGCAAAGCGCCGTCATGGAGAAAAGTGACTCCGCGACGAAGCTGATTTACGTCGATCATTGGTTGCTATTCTACTCCTAATTTACAAGACATAATGTCAATTACTTCACACAGTTTAGCATAAATCCGCTACATTTGGCAATCG
>DAOMSB010000111.1:0-1334 GCA_035446145.1 Promineifilum sp. (SeqCode)
AGCGTCGGGTGGGCGTGGACGTTGCGGGCGATCTCTTCGGCCGTCAGCTCGTTGTTGCGGGCCAGCGTCAGCTCCGGTAACAGTTCGGTCACGTCGGGGCCGACGAGGTGGGCGCCCAGGATTTCCCCATAGCGCGCGTCGGCGATGATCTTGATGAAACCGATGCCTTCGCCCAGCCCCAGCGCCTTGCCGTTGGCCTGGAAGGGGAACTTGCCGACCTTGACCTCGTGGCCGGCCTCTTTGGCTGCCGCCTCGGTGTAGCCGAAGCTGGCCACCTGCGGCTGGCTGTAGGTGCAGCGCGGCATCATGCGGAAGTCGAGCGACATCGTCGGGTGGCCGGCGATCGTCTCGGCCGCCACGATCCCCATGGCCGAGGCGACATGGGCCAGCCGGTAGTCGGTGGCCACATCGCCGATGGCATAGATATGGGGCACGTTGGTGCGCATGTTGCCGTCGATGGCGACGTTCTTGCGCTCGGTCAGCTTCACGCCGGCCGCTTCCAGACCGATGTCCCCGGTGTTGGGCATGAAGTTGATGGCCACCAGGCAGACCTCGGCCTCCAGCGGCTCGCCGCCCTCGACAGTGACGCGCACGCCGTCGCCGGTCTTCTCGATGCCGGTGACCTTGGCCCCCGTCTGGAACTTGACGCCCAGCTTCTTGTAGGCCTTCTCCAGCACATCGCTGACTTCCGGTTCCTCGTTGGGCAGCAGGTGGGGCATCATCTCCAGGATGGTCACATCCACGCCGTAGTTGGCCCACACGTAGGCGAACTCGACGCCGATGGCCCCGCCGCCGATGATGACGACCGACTTGGGCGCGTTTTCGGCCAGGATGGCCGGCACGTAGGAGATGATCTTCTTGTCGTCGAACTCCACGCCGGGGAACGGCCGCGGCCGCGCGCCGGTGGCGATGATGATGTTCTTGCCCTCCAGCGTCGCGTCCTTGCCGTCGTTGAGCTTGACGGCTATCGTGTTCGGCCCGGTCAGCTTGCCCGTGCCGTCATAGACGTCGATCTTGTTCTTCTTCATCAGGAAGCCGATGCCTTTCACCAGCCGGTCGGATACCTGGCGGCTGCGTTTGAAGGCCACGCCGTAGTCGACTTGCAGGTTATCGAAGCTGAAGCCGAACTCCTTGCCGCGATGTTTCAGCGTGTGGGCTACCTCGGCGTTCTTGAGGAGCGCCTTGGTGGGGATGCAGCCGATGTTGAGGCAGACGCCGCCCATGTATTGCTTCTCGATGATGGCCGTCTTCAGCCCCAGCTGCGACGCGCGAATGGCGGCGACATAGCCGCCCGGCCCGGCCCCAAGAACTACGACATCGTATTGATCGGTCAT
>DAOMSB010000111.1:1434-3417 GCA_035446145.1 Promineifilum sp. (SeqCode)
CGACATAGCCGCCCGGCCCGGCCCCAAGAACTACGACATCGTATTGATCGGTCATTTTGATCTCCAGTGTTCAGTGGTCAGTAGATCAATGGTCAGTAGATTAGTGGTCAGTGATCAGTGGCCAGTAAGCCGTGGAGCGTCTCTCCGGCGCCCCTTGCTGACCTACTGACCTACTGATCTACTGGCCTACTGAATACTGATCTACTCTATTCATTCAATTGATATAACTCCACCAGCACGCCCCCCGTGCTCTTCGGGTGGACGAAGGCGTATTTGCGGCTGCCGTGGGCGCCGTCGGACGGCACCTCCACCGGCTGCTCATTGATGAGCTGGATGTTGTGCTCGCGCAGGCGGGCCATCATCCCTTCGATGTCGTCGACCTCCAGGCACATGTGATGGATGCCCGGGCCGCGCTTCTCCAGATAGCGGGCCACGCCGGTGTCGGCGACGGTCGGCGTCATCAGCTCGATATTGCTGCCGCCGACCGGCAGGAAGGCCACGTCGACGCCCTCGCTGGGCACCGAATCGGTCCGCGCCAGCTTCAGGCCCAGCGCGCCTTCCCAGAAATCCAGCGCCCCCTCCAGTCCGGGGACGATAATCGCGATGTGGTTGATGTTTTTGATCATAATATTGCCTGTAGCACAGACATTCCTGTCTGTGTAGAGGCTCAGTCAGGAATGTCTGAGATACTACCTGAGCTACCGCAGCAAATTGGCGATGACCGCCTTTTCCTCGCGCAGTTCGTCCTGGGTGATGGCGATCTTCTCTTTGGCGAAGTCGCTCCACGACAGGCCCTGGACGATGCTCCAGTTGCCGTTGCCGTCGCTGACGACGGGGAAGGAGAACATCAGCCCCTCGTTGATGCCGTAGCTGCCGTCGGACGGAACGACGGCCGAGAACCAGTCGCCGTCGGGCGTCTTGTGCAGGAAGCTGCGCACGTGGTCGAGGGCGGCGTTGGCGGCCGACATGGCCGAGGACAGGCCGCGGGCGGCGATGATGGCCGCGCCGCGCTTCTGGACCGTCTCGATGAACGGCCCGCGCAGCCAGTCGAGGTCGGTGATGACTTCCGTCGCCGGGCGGCCGTTGATCTTCGCGTTCTCGAAGTCGGGGTATTGCGTGGCGCTGTGGTTGCCCCAGATGGCGACATTGCTCACATCGGTGACGCGCACGCCGGCCTTCTGCGCCAGTTGGGCATAGGCCCGGTTCTGGTCGAGGCGGGTCAGGGCGCTGAAGCGGTCGGCGGGAACGTCGCCGGCATTGTTCATGGCGATGAGGGCGTTGGTGTTGGCCGGGTTGCCGACGACGGCGACGCGCACGTCATCGGCGGCTACTTCGCTGATGGCCCGGCCCTGGCCGACGAAGATGGGGCCGTTGACCTGGATCAGTTCGCCGCGCTCCATACCCTTCGAGCGCGGCCGCGAGCCGATGAGCAGCGCCCAATTGACGCCGTCGAAGGCGATTTTGGGGTCGTCGCTGATGACGATTTTATCGAGCAGCGGGAAGGCGCAGTCGTCGAGTTCCATGACGACACCTTCGAGGGCCTGCAACGCCGGGGTGATCTCCAGCAGGTGCAGGGCCACGCGCGTGTCGGGGCCGAAGACTTCGCCATTGGCGATGCGGGGCAGGATGGAGTAGCCGATCTGACCGGCGGCTCCCGTGACGGCAACTTTAACGAGCTTGGACATTGCTTGTTTCTCCTTGGGAAGGCCCGGCTCGTGCCAGGCGAGGGTTGTGTTCTGTTAAACGCGGCCGGGCTTCCGGCGCGGGTTAATCGTGATGGCGATAACTCTATTATCGGATGTTTTGAGCGGAACTGCAATTCAGGGAACGGGAAGAAGGATCTGTGGATTGCTCTCTCTTATCCCCTCTGCCGGACGACCTCATACATCAGCAGTGCGGCCGAGGCCGACAGATTCAGGCTGTCGATTTCGCCGGCCATGGGGATGCGCACGCGCCGGTCGGCCGCCGCCAGCCACGTGTCGC
>DAOMSB010000111.1:3517-7814 GCA_035446145.1 Promineifilum sp. (SeqCode)
TCGCCGGCCATGGGGATGCGCACGCGCCGGTCGGCCGCCGCCAGCCACGTGTCGCTCAGGCCCCAGGCTTCGCTGCCCACGGCCACGGCCACCGGGCCGGACAGGTCGGTGTCAGTGTAGAGCGCCTCGGCCGTCGGGGTCGCGGCGACGATGGCGATGCCGCGCTGCTTGAGCCAACGGATGGCCTCGTCGTTGCCCGTCGCCACGGTCGGCACGGTGAAACAGGCTCCCAGACTGGCGCGGATGACGTTGGGGTTGTGGATGTCGGTGCCCTTGCCCCCCGCCGGCGTGGGCACAACGACCGCGTCCGCTCCGGCGGCGTCGGCCGTGCGCAGGATCGCCCCCAGATTGCCCGGCTTCTCCGCTTCCTCCACGACGACGAGGAAAGGCGCGCCGCGGAATTGCAGATCATCCAGACCCAATGGGCGGTAGGCTATCACCAGCAGCAGGCCGCCGCTCTCGCCGCGGTAGGCCATTTTGGCGAACACCT
This sequence comes from Promineifilum sp. (SeqCode), assembly GCA_035446145.1. Classification (GTDB taxonomy): domain Bacteria; phylum Chloroflexota; class Anaerolineae; order Promineifilales; family Promineifilaceae; genus Promineifilum. The sequence continues at coordinate 4,008 of DAOMSB010000111.1, forward strand.
CCGGCGAGACGAGGAACAACTCGCTCATGCCCGTCGCCGCGATGGCTCGCAGGTGAGCGGCGGCCGTCTCCGCCTCCGCTCCCTCAATGAGTTCGGGGCAGAGCCAGGCCTCCACCGGCACGATGCCCCGGCCCAGCGCCAGCCGCACCTCGCGCACGCCCTCGACGACCGTCTGCCGCGCCTCGTCGCGTGCCCGCCGGTCATTGAGCTTGATGATGCGCTTGACGCGGGGGTTTTGGGGGCTGGTGATGGTGATCATGGGTGGGATAGTTGGTCGGTGGTCGGTGTACAGTGGGCAGTAGATCAGTAGGAGTAGATCAGTATGTCAGTAGGTCAGTAGATCAGTAATCAGTAGATCAGTCAGTGACTCGTGGTCTGTCGTCTATGGCCTGTCGTCCGTGGTCCGTCGTCGGTGGTCAGTGGAATGCAAAGTATGGTATCAATACTTTAAGCCGACAGCCAGATTTTGCAATATCCCACAAAGCTTGCATGATTAAAGTTTTTGCCGGAAAATTTTAATTAGTTCCCGACGATTAAAATATTATTTAAGGCGTACTATGGATATCGGGCAATTTGCCGGGAACAAGCCCGGCGATTTAATCCCTGTCGAAGGAATTCAAGGCGCAAGCCATGCGTTTTTGCCTGCGCTGCTGCCCCCTGATTGGTCGTGGCCGGCGGAATTATGGCCTCTGTTGCGAGACGCCAGGGTCGAGCTGGCCAAGCTGGACGGGATCGGAAGGTATCTGCCAAACCCGGGCCTTCTATTGCGCCCATTGGAAAACCGGGAGGCACAACGTTCTTCACAGCTTGAAGGAACTTATGCAACGCCTCGGCAGTTGCTATTGTTTGAGCTTGATCCGGTCTTCCCCGAATCGGCCGGTGACCCGGCCAATGCCGTTCGAGAAGTCGTAAATTACTCAACAGCTTTGAGAGTCGGTCTGAAAATGCTCCGGGAAGGCATGCCTTTCTCTCAATGGTTCATTCGTGAATTGCACAGCCAATTGCTCAACGGCGTCCGTGGTTCCGATTCAAATCCCGGCATGTTTCGTAGCCAACAGGTGCAAATCGGCCGCCCACCCCGGTTCGTGCCGCCGCCGGCGTTCTACTTGCAGGAGCGACTGGATAATTTCGAGGAAATCGCTCGTCATGACGAGCGCCTGTACGACCCGCTTGTCGATGCCTTTATCATGCATTATCAATTTGAAGCCATCCATCCCTTCGCGGACGGCAACGGGCGTGTGGGGCGGTTGTTGCTGGCCTTGATGATTACCAGATGGTGCGAGCTGAGCAATCAATGGCTGTATATGAGCGAATACTTTGACGAACACAAGGATGAATATCTGGAACGATTGCTGAGGGTCAGCACTCAAAATGACTGGAGTGGGTGGATTCGTTTCTGTCTTACGGGGGTTATTCGACAGGCAAAAGATACGGAACAGCGGTGCGCAAGCCTGGTCGGATTATCGGCCGCCTATATAGAACGAGTGCGGGTGCTGGGGGGGAGTTGGCGGTTGCAGAGCATCGTCGATCGTTTGTTTACTTTACCTGTTGTCCAAGTCCCGCTGCTGGCGGCCGAACATGACGTCTCATATCCCACTGCAAGTGCAGACGTCAGGAAACTTGTGTCGGCCGGCATCCTGGAGGAAATCCAGGGTGTACCCATTAAGACATATTACGCGCCGGAGATCACCAACATAATTTACGGGCAGTAACCAAACCCTCTCGACCGAGGAGGCAGTCTGTCATCCGTGGTCGGTGGTCGTTCATAACTCGTCACTCGTCGCTCGTCATTCGTCACTAATACTTCCCCGCCCGATACGCCTCCTTCCGCGCCATATAATTGCCCACGGCGCGCGGGCCGGCGGAGCGCTGGGCGTCGGTCAGTGGGGCGACGACCTTGGCCGGCACGCCGAGGGCCAGCATCCCCGGTGGCAGGTGCATCCCCGGCGGCACGACCGCCCCCGCGCCCACCACCGCCCCCGCGCCGATGACCGCGCCGTCGAGCACGACCGCCCGGATGCCGATGAGCGCGCCGTCTTCCACCGTGCAGCCGTGGACGACCGCCCCGTGGCCGATGGTGACCTCGCGGCCGACGACGCACGGAAACCCGGCCGAGACGTGGAGCACGGCCCCGTCCTGGATGTTCGTCCGGTCGCCGACGGTGATCGGCGCTTCGTCGCCGCGCAGCACGGCCGCGAACCAGATGCTGACGTCTTCGCCCAGCGTGACGTCGCCGCGCACCGTCGCCGTTTCGGCGATCCACGCGCTTTCGGGAATAATGGGGGTGACGGGTGGCTCAGTCATCGTTTAACGCTTGATCCCCGGCGCAAGCATCGCCTCGTCGGTGGCCCATTGCGATTCGGGTAGCGTTGGTTTGTCGATTTCGCTCGACAACCATTCGTTCACCAGAGCGACTGACGCGATCACATAGGCCAGGCCGCTGACGATCCAGGCGATGATCCCGCCGAAGATGTAGTCGTTGATCTGCAACCCCCTGAACTGAAAGGATGCCGGATACTGATAGAGAGGATGCTGAAGGAATAATAGTATAAGGCCGATGATCTTGATGGGCCAGATGCTGATGAAGGTATAGAGCACGCGCACAAATGGCGGCATCTTGCCGTGGGTGTGCGGCCAGGCGTTGGTGATATGCCACCAGTTGAGCAGGGCTATGCTCAGCAGACTGAGCAATTCGACGGCATGGACGACGCTATAACGCAGCGTCGCCGCGTGAATGGTCGGGTCATACCAGAGCCAGCAGACGCTGAGGAAGGTCAGCAAGGTGATGTTCGGTGCGGTCGCCCAACGGACGAAGCGACGGCCGGCGCTGTATTGTTGCGGCGATTTCCCGGCGGCCGACAGGGCTGCTCGCCATTGTTCCGGCAGGCCATGGAGCAGCGCCGGAACGGGGTCGGCGAACATCAGCAAGCTGGGGATGGACGCTACCAGCAGCATGTGCTGGACGATGCGGGCGCTGAAATACTGGGTCGACAGATAACCGAGGGGCGAGATGAAGGCGACCGCCAGCAGCCCCAGCCCGGCCATGAAGAACCGGAGCGAGCGCATCGAGGCTGGGGCGTCCCTGGGCGGTTCTCCTTTATGGAACGCCTGTAGTCTCCGCCAGCCGCGAATATAGATCAGCCCCACGAGGAAAATGCCCGCGGCTGCCAACAATCGCCAGAATGTCGCTTCGGTCAGAAAGTCCATCGCGTTGGGGATTGTAGCAAGCCGCGGGCATGGGGCGCAACGGGTTTAGCCGTCGTTTATCGATCGGATTGCCGGTTTAGGCCCGGGAACCAACGCCGCCGTTCTTCAATCGTTCCAGCCAACCCTCTTCGCGCCGGTGTTCCTCGTCGGCCCGGCGACGTCTGGCGCGCAGGATGGCGCCACGGCTCAGGTAGCCGACGATTAGGCGCGGGTCCTCGCGGCTCACTACCGGCAGGCGGCCGATGTCGTTATGCACCAGCTTGTTGAGCGCGTCGTGGATCATCTCGTCCGGGTAGGCGACGACGACCTGGCGGGTTCCCGCGTGCAGGACGGAGAGATCGCCGCCGGCCGGTTCTTCGAGTGCTACCAGCAGATCGCCGCGGGTGATGATGCCCGCCAGATTGTCGTCTTCATCGACGATGAGAAAGGCCTGATGGCGCACGTAGTCGGGTTCGCCGCGCGCGATGTGGTCGGCCAGCTCTTTCACGCGCATGTCGCTGCGCAGGTTGAGCGTCGTCGTGACCATCATGTCGCCGACGGTGACCTGCTGCAAGGGGTCGGCATCGTATTCGGCGGGGACGCGCAACCCGCGCCGCGCCA
>DAOMSB010000112.1:0-7754 GCA_035446145.1 Promineifilum sp. (SeqCode)
GGCGATTCCGTCGGGCCGCTGGCTAATTTCTACAAGGTGCCGCCGGAGAACATTCTGGCGGTTTACGATGAGCTGGATATCCCGTTCGGGGCGCTTCGGCTGCGCGAGAAAGGCGGCGCGGGCGGCCACAACGGCATGCGTTCGCTCATCCAGCATTTGGGCAACGAGTTCTCGCGCATGCGCCTGGGCATTGGGCGGCCGCCAGGCCGGATGGAAGCCGCGGCCTACGTATTGCAGGATTTCGGGCGTGACGAGCTGCCGATAGTCAGCGAGATGTTGTCGGCCGCCGTCGAGGCGATTGAGTGCTTCGTGCGCGACGGTATCGATCTGACGATGTCGCGCTTCAATGGCCCCGTGGACACTCAGACGGGGAAGTAACGATTCATGAACGTATCCGGCCTGCTGGACCTGCTTGACCAGATTCCCGCTTTCGGGCAGCTGTCGCGCGCGCTGTCGTCCGAAGGCGGCGCGGGCGATCTGTTGCCGCTGGAACTGGTCAGAGGCACCCGGCCGCCGGTGGTGGCCCAACTCTACCGGCGCGTAGCTACGCCTCGTCAGGCCCCCATCTTCCTGCTGACGGCTAAAGTTGATTCGGCCAACCTCTGGCATCAGGCCCTGGAGACATGGCTGCCCGAAGGCAGCAAGCTGCTGCGCCTGCCCGAACCTACCCCATTGCCCTACGATCGCGGCCCCTGGAGCGACCGAACCCGCCAGGGGCGATTGGCCGTGCTGTCAAGCCTCATCCCGGGGCAGCACCCGCTGATCCCATCCGTCACTCCCCCGCCCTTGGTAGTCAGTTCAATTCGCGCGTTCCTGCAAAAGACCCTGCCCAAGCGACGCTTTATCGCCGCGACGCGCGTCTTGCGCGTGGGCCAGGTGCTGGATTTGGAGAAGAGCCTCACCGGGTGGGTCGATATCGGCTATGAGCCGGTCAGCGTCGTTGAAGCGGCCGGTCAGTTCAGCCGGCGCGGCGGCATCATCGACATCTTTCCCGCCGCGGCCGAGATGCCCATTCGCATCGAGTTGTTCGGCGACGAGATCGAGACGATGCGCTACTTCGACCCGACCACGCAGCGCTCGCTTGGCCCGGCCGAAGGGCGACCCGCGCCTGAAGGGGTCATCATCACCCCATCGCGCGAAGTCTTGCCCGTTGCCGCCCGCGATTTTGTGGAAGTGTGGGCGGATGAGCCGCTTCCGGTGGAAAACAGCCTGCCCTCATGGCGCGACGATCTGGACAGCCTGCGCGCGGGACAAGCCTTTGCCAACCTGGAATACTATCTGCCGCTCGTCTATCCACGGCCGGTTACCTTGCTGGACTATCTGCCGCAAGACGCGCTGGTCGTCGCCGACGATTGGAACGAACTGAAAACCGCCGCCGATGAACTGATCGCCCACGCCGGGCAGATCGCCGCCGAACAATCCACCATGCCCCCGGGCTATCAAAGCCCGCTCTTCACGTGGGATGAGATCGAGTCCGAGTTAGCCTGGTGGCAGCCTCTCGTGTTGGGCGAGGGACGGCCGACCGGCCCACAGGAAGCCGAAGAGCCGGTTTATATTGAATTGGGCGAAGCGTTTGATCCCGGCCCTCGCTATGGCGGACAGACGCGGCCGTTGCTGAACCAGCTCAAACAAGCGCGGCGTGAGGGCGAGCGCGTGGTTGTGTTCAGCCGTCAGGCCCCACGGCTGGCCGAACTATGGGGCGAGGACGGCGGCACGCTCATCCGCACGCTGGAACCGCTCACCCAGGCCCAGCCTGATCAATCGGATACCATCCTCCCGGTCGTGACGGCCATTGACGCCGGGACAGGGCGAACGGGTGTTGCGCCGCTGGAGACGCTGCCCGACATACCGCCGGACGGCAGCATCACTTTTGTTCAGGGAAGTCTGGCCGAGGGATTCATCCTCATTCGTCAGGAAGACCATCACGTCCTCTTGCATCTGCTGACCGACGCCGAGATATTCGGCTGGAGCCGCCCCGCGCCGCGTCGCCGGCACAAGGCCCGCCCCGCCGCGCCGGAAACATTCTTCGCCGACATCAAGAAGGGCGACCACGTCGTCCATCTCGATCACGGTATCGGCCTGTTCGAGGGGTTGGTCGTGCGCAGTCTTGGGGGCATGGAGCGCGAGTATCTGCTGGTGAAGTACGCCAACGGGGACACGCTCTACGTGCCGGTTCATCACGCCGATCGGTTGGGCAAGTGGATTGGTCCCGATGACGCCGACCCGACGCTGAATCGACTGGGAGAGCGCACCTGGACGCAAGCCAAGGCGGCCGCCCAACGCGCGGCCGATGAGTTGGCCCAGGAATTGCTCGACCTGTACGCCACCCGCGAGACCATCCCCGGCCACGCTTTTCCGGGCGACACCGATTGGCAGGCCGAGCTTGAGGCCGCCTTCCCCTATCACGAGACGGAGGACCAACTCCGCGTCATCAGCGAAGTCAAGGACGACATGGAGCGGGCCAACCCAATGGACCGCCTCATTTGCGGTGATGTGGGCTACGGCAAGACCGAGGTAGCGCTGCGCGCGGCCTTCAAGGCGGTCATGGACGGCAAGCAGGTGGCTATGCTCGTGCCAACCACCATCCTGGCCCAGCAACACTACACCACATTTCGCGATCGGCTGGCCCCCTTCCCGGTGACGGTCGAGATGCTGTCACGCTTCCGCACACCGGCCCAGCAACGCAACATCGTCCACAAGCTGCGCGAGGGGAACATCGATATCATCATCGGCACCCACCGGTTGCTGTCCGATGACGTCTCCTTCAAGGACCTGGGGCTTGTCATCATTGATGAGGAGCAGCGCTTTGGCGTCGCCGATAAAGAAAGGCTCAAGCAGTGGCGCACCGAAGTCGACGTGCTGACTCTGACGGCCACGCCCATCCCGCGCACCCTGCACATGGCCCTGACCGGCGTGCGCGACATCAGCATCATCGACACCGCCCCGGCCGAGCGACTGCCCGTCGAGACCTACGTCGGCGAGGCCGATGATTCGCGCATCCGCACCGCTATCCTGCGCGAACTGGATCGCGGCGGTCAGGTCTTCTTCGTCCATAATCGAGTGCAGAGCATCCACATTGTCCGCAAGCGATTGGAGAACCTGGTGCCCGAGGCGCGGATCGTCGTCGCCCACGGCCAGATGAGCGAGCGACAGCTGGAAAAGATCATGATCGACTTTGCCGAGGGCAATGTCGACATCCTGCTCAGCACGACCATCATCGAAAGCGGGCTGGATTTCCCCAACGCCAACACCCTCATCGTCGATCGCGCGGAGCAGTTCGGCCTGTCGCAGCTCTACCAGTTGCGCGGCCGCGTCGGGCGCAGCACGCGGCGAGCCTACGCCTATTTCTTCCACGTCCCCTGGCGAACACTGACGCCGGACGCACAGGCTCGCCTTGATGCGATCGCCGAGCATACCCAACTCGGTTCAGGCTACTACATCGCCGTGCGCGACATGGAAATTCGCGGCGCGGGCGACTTCCTCGGCGGCGAGCAAAGCGGTCATATCTCGGCCATCGGCTTCGATATGTACACCCGCTTGCTGACCAAGGCGGTGAAACGGCGCAAGGCAGAGATGCGTGGCGAGGTTATGCCCGTGGAATTACCCGACAACGTGCTCATCGACCTGCCGCTGGCGACCTATATCCCGACCGACTACGTGCCCGATACGCAATTGCGCCTGCGCCTCTACCGGCGCATGGCTACTCTCGACACGCTGGCCGAGATCGACGAGATGGCAACCGAGCTTGCCGATCGCTTTGGCCCGATTCCTGACCCCTTGCACAATTTGCTATACCAGATTCGCGTCAAGGCGCTGGCCCAGATGGCGGCGGTCAATGCCGTGGTGACTGAAGCGGGGCAGATTCGCATTCGCCTCGACGAGCTGGGCGGCATGGATCGATTCCACTTGCAGCGCTACCTGGGCGATTCCGTGCGCGTCAGCAAGACCGCCGTCTGGCTGAAGAAAGACCGGGGCACACACGAATGGCAAATTGAGCTGGTACAAATATTGGAGAAGTTACGACTCTTCAAACGGGAAACGCCGGCCATTACCGTCCCTATCCCCGCTGAGCCGCAAACCGAGACGACTAATGAACCCGCCACGGCCGACTAATTGATTGATTGGCCGGATGTGGCTGAATTATTTTTGGAAGGAAATGATGGATATTAGATTTTTCAACAATCCGATAGAAGAACCGCGCGACCGCGAGGATGTGCGGATTCGCCAGATTGGCTTGCACCTCCACCCCGATCTGCGGCGGTTTGCTTTTGGTATCGAGCTGACTCCGTTCCGCGAACGCCCGTCTATCGAGGTCAATGTCACCAATGGCGACGGCCAACCCGCCGGGATGCTCCATGTGATCGAGACAGTGATGCCCAACTTCAGCCTGACCATGCACCTGCGGGACGCGGAAACGGTCAACCCCTATACGTTGACGGCTTTGCTCTACTACAGTTGGCCGGAAGAGAAGGAGCGGCAAGAGATCGAGCAGCGTGAAATCACCTTTGAAGTGACTGAACCGGGCGAGCAGCTTTTCAGGTTCGACGCCTGAGTTCGCCCGTCGAACCCGTTACGACGCCAAGCCGAGGTCGATTTGCTCGCGCTCGATCAGGCGGCGGAGCTTGGTCTTTGTCTCGCGCCAGGCGATTCTGGACAGGCCCAATTTCTGGCGAATATCGTCCTGCTCCACCTCATCGCGCCAGTCCTGCAGCGCCGACGCCCAACGTAGATTCTCGAAGGACAGGACTCCGGGCGGCAACTCGGCCGCGTCGGCAACGTCACGGAGGATGTACTCCAGATTGCGAGCCGTGCAGGTGAACAGCGTGTCGGTGGGCTGATATTGGCTCATGTACTCGGCCAGCACGGCAAGCCAGGCCGGGTCGAGCGGCAACTTGCGCTCCTTGTAGCGCAAGCGCGGATTGGCATAACGCACGTAGAGCAGAGGATGCTCCGGGTCGCTATCGTCGATATGGTTGGGCACGATGGCCATGGCCTCCCCTTTCTTGATGCCGGTCTTCAGCAAAAGAGTCAACAATAGATAGGGGCGGGCGTCGGGCTTGCGATCCTGATCGCCAAGCCGCCACGCCTCGGCTACGGCCAAGGCCCGATCGACATCCACGGTGCGAGGAGCTTCCGGCAAGGGGCTGCTGACGCTCTGCTGAATAACCGCCGCCGATGGGTCCTGGGCCAGTACGCCGCTCTCATGGAGCCATCCGAAGAACACCTTCAGCGTCGTCACCCGGCGGGCGTAGGATTTGGGGCTGCAGGGCACGCCCCGCTCGTGGGTCAGCCAATGGAGAAAATCGTTGAGGTTCTTGACGCCGATCTCGCCGATGGGTGTGCCGATTCCCAGATAGCGGCCGAGCAGACGAATGTCGCTGGCGAAGGCCTTCACCGTGTTGATGGAGAACCCTTCATCCTGCATGTGTCGTTCAAAAGCGCCCAGGGCGGCCTGCAAAGACGCCTCGCGGGTCAGCGACGCGCCTTTGGGGCCGGTTGGTTCTTCATCGGGATTGCCCGAAAACAGTTCTCGTTGTCCTGTTGCGTCCATGATCGCTTCCTGTTTGATATTCGTACAGTTATGCGAAATTATAGAACAGGTGGGCGATCCTGTCAAGCCCTTTAGGGCGTAGAGCGGACATACAGGCGATAGAGCGAGTTTGCGTCGTACCCGCCGTCGTTGATGATCCAGATATAGTATCGGCCTGCCGGACGTCGTCCCAATGAGACGATTTTGGTGGGGTTGGAAGAGCCATTGTTACCTATCAGGACCAGGCCATTGCAGCCCTGGCCTGATTGTTTTTCCGACGCCACAAGGATCTGACCAACGCCCGGCAGAAAATCGCGCAATTCAACTGTTAATTCACTCTCCTGAGCTGTGTCGAAATAGAACCAGTCATCCTTGTCATCGGGGCGGAAGGTTTGATTCATGTTGAGCGACAGGCCAAAGGCTTCATTACACTTATCGTTAGGCTCCTCGGCGCGAACGCTGGGCAGGGAGACCATCGGCATAAACAGTTTGACCGGGGCCGCCTCGGCGAACGAAACCAGCGTATGGCGCGGCTCGCTTGTGTCAAAACCGTCGTCGAGAATAAACTCGATCGTCCGCACGGTTCCGGCCGGTGACGACGACGTATTGTCGTAGGTGACGGTGCGAAGCACACGAGCGTAGTTGGCAACGCTATCCGCTCCCGTCAGCGTCAGCAGTCCGGTCGCCGGGACATAAGAGAGCTTGATATTGGGGACCCCGCTCATGTCGGCCAACAAAGCTTCCGCCGGGCCATTCTGTATATCGACGATACGAACCGTGGCTGATTTGATCGTCGTGTTATCCACGTCACTCAGCGTCATGCCCTCGGCAACCACGGATACGGCGCCGCGCTTGACGAAAAACGTCGTCGCGTAATCTCCACCGGGGCCGGAGCCATTGAGGTCCAGCTCAGGCGGATCGTTCACCGGCTGAACCTGGACGATAATCGTAGACGATGCGCGCCCCCCTTGACTGTCAAACACGGAAACTTCGAATACCCGATCGGTAGGATCGGGGTCTTGTGAGGTATTCCAGTATTTAACGCTGCGCAAGACCGTCTGGTATGCCAATGGAGGCGCATTGCCGGTCAATTGCAGCACGCCCCCCGCAAAGTTGGCCGTAATCCCGGTGCCATTCGTCACGACCAACAGCCACTCGGCGTCACCATCCAGCGGGTTGGTCAGGCGCACGGTGGCGGAAGCAAGCGACAGGCTATCGATGTCCGTCACCGTCAGCGAATCGCCCAGCAACGGCAGCGGAGCGTCGTCCTCGACATACAGCAAGGGGCCGGCCGGCAAGTTGCCCAACACGGGCGGATCGTTCACGGGCGTGACAAATACGTCGATCGTATTGACAGCAACACTGAACGCTGTGGCGCCCCCGTGAGTTGACACATCGACGCGCTGGCCGTTTGTGCCGCTGGTGCGATCCCAGGCGCGGAATGTGGCCGGGCCGGCATCACCGCTGAAATCGGGGGCGGGCACAAAGCGCAGCCATGAAGCATCGCTCAGCAATAAGGCACTGGCATCGGATACAACCCCCACCGGCATCCAGTCGGCCGCGCCGGTTGGTGGGTTGACCAGGGAATATTGCCATTGCCCCTTGGTCGAATCCGCGCCGATGATGGCGATACCTTCCAGCGCCGCTTCGTCGGGATCGGTGATCGGGTCACCGCCGGAAGCGAGGATCGTTGAAATCATTTCGCCTGCGGGCTGTGCCGTATCCTCGATGACGGGCGGCAGGGATATCGTGGCGTTCGGGTCAAGGACCGGCGCGCTGTTGGTCGGGTTCACACTGACAAGCGACGTGGCGATCGGGCCGTCGGCTCCGTCGTTGGCCACGACCGTCACCGTGCGCGTGGCTGCCGTCGGGTTGCTTTTGGTGTTGGCGTAGGTGACGCGCCGCAGGACGATCTGGAAGTTGCTGATTGAGTCGGGGCCGTTTAAGACCAGCATGCCGGTCAGTGGATCATAGGCAAGCGGCGTGATGCCGGTGCCGCTCACATCGGCGGCCAGGATCTCGGCCGCGCCGTCGGGTCGATTGGTCAGCGTGATGGCCAACCTGGTTAGCTGGGTATGATCGCTATCGGTTACGGTCGCGCCAGGCTCGGCAATGGCGACGGGCGCGCCACCCTCAAAGAATTGAACCGCATAATCGACACCCGGCAGGCTGCCGTTCAGGTCAACAATCGGCAGGTCATTGATGGGGTTGACCGTGATCGAGA
>DAOMSB010000113.1:0-7458 GCA_035446145.1 Promineifilum sp. (SeqCode)
GGGCATGTCAAGGAACCGTATCCGACGCCCGAAGCCGCGGCGAAACAGCTGGAGAAAGTTAGGAATTAGGAATTCGTAATTGGTTCCCTAAACAACCGCATTATCCGGAATAATGGCCCCCTTGGGCACGATGACGATGCCGTCGCGCGCCACCCAATTGTCCGTCTCCTCTTCGGGGCGGTCGGGGATATAACGAATGGTGACGTTCTTGCCAATGCGGGCGTTCTTGTCGATGATCGCCCCCTTGATGACCGAATTCTCGCCGATGCCGAAATCGGGGCGGCCGAGGCGGCGGTTTTCGGCCAGCTCTTCTTCCGTCTCATAATGGTCGGCGCCCATCAGCACCGTCGACTGGATGTTGGCTTCCCGGCCGATGATGCTGCGCAAGCCCACCACCGATTCGCGAACGGTGGCGTCATAGATGCGGCAGCCGTCAGACAGCAAAACTTCGTCCAGCCGGGAGTTATGAACCTCGGAGCCGGGCAGGAAGCGGGCGTGGGTATAGATGGGGGCCTGCGGGTCGTAGAAGTCGAAGGGGGCGTCGAGCTTGGCCATGCGCAGGTTGACCTCGAAGAAGCGGCGAATCGTCCCGATGTCTTCCCAGTAGCCCTCGAAGGTGTAGCCACACACGCGGCGCTTTTCGAGGGATTGCGGCAGAATGTCGCGGCCGAAATCCACAAAGTCCGCTTCCAGGACATCTTCCAGCGTGCTCATGTTGAAGACGTAGATGCCCATTGAGGCCAGGAAAGGCTTCTCGGGGTGGGCGGCGCTCTCAAATTGCTTCAGGACTTCGGGGTCTTTCGGCTTCTCGGCGAAGCGGGTGATCTGGCTGTCGGTGCCCATCTTGAGAATACCCAGGCCCGACACCGATTCGCGGTCGACGGGCTGGACGGCCACGGTGATTTCGGCGTCGAGGTCGATGTGGCGCTGGATGAACTTGCGGTAGTCCATGCGGTAGAGATGGTCGCCGGCGAGGATCAGGACGTATTTCGTGCCCGCTTCCTTGATCTCAATCCATTGCTTGCGAACGGCGTCGGCCGTGCCCTGATACCAGTCACGGCTGCGCGGCGTCTGCTCGGCGGCCAGAATCTGAATCCAGCCCGGCGAGAACTGGTCGCGGGTGTAGGTGTTCCAGATGTGGCGATGGAGCGAGGCGGAATTGAATTGGGTCAGGATGGCGATCTTCTCGATATCGGCGTGGAAGCAGTTGCTCATGGGGATATCGATCAGCCGGTATTTGCCGGCCAAGGGCACGGCGGGCTTCGAGCGCTCCTTGGTCAGCGGGTAGAGGCGTGTGCCCTGCCCACCACCCAGTATCAGGCCGAGAACATTTTTCATGAAGGGCATAATCTCTCCGTTAGCGCGTCAGTTGAAAAGGAGTTGGCGAACTATAGCGCTACCTGATGAAACGCGCACATTTTTGTAGCGCAGACATTCTTGTCTGCGGGGGGCGCAGGGAAAAGAGGCAATCAGGACAGATTGCAGGGCAATTGTATGAAAAATATTGGACCGCGAATGAACGCGATTTAACGCGAATGAACGCGATTTAACGCGAATGAACGCGATTTAAATGGACAGAAATAACCTTTGAGATCCGACAAAACAGGCTGATGTCGGGAATCCTGCCTCGCAGCCACCCGCCATATCCGTGTTCATTCGCGTTCATTCGCGTTCATTCGCGGTCCAATATTCTTCATGCGTTGCCTTGGGACAGATTGCGCTACGGTGTGGCCCCACATCGGTGTGGCCCCACATCAGTGTGGTCCACATCAGTGTGGCCCACATCGCCCGGACATGTTATGATTTTGTCGCGCCCCAATCGGCATTCGTGTCGAGGGGCGACGATTTTGTTATCAGGAGAGTTCATGAGTCGAGTGATTCATGTGGACAACCCCGGCAAGCGCCGCAATCAGGCGCGCCGTTCTATCGCGGAGATACTGCGCCTGCTGGGGCGCAAGCAGGCCATCGACGATGAGGGCCGCGATATGGCCGCCATGCTGGTCTACTTTCTGCGCGAGATCAAGGAGACGGTGGACGAATCGGCCGCAGCCTGGGAGAAGCGGGGCTACTGGATGAAGGTAGAGCGCTTTGTGCGCGATTGGGAGTGGATTCCCGAACTGGCCGCCAATATCGACGACGTCATCCGCCACGAGGCCTGGGATTTGCTGCCGGAGCTGCTGGCCGACCTGTCGCCCCATTTCGACGATATCCATATCAAGACAATGACCCGCAAGCCGTCGGATTGGCGAGGCGCCTGGCGCAAGCTGCTGGCCGAGCCGCCGGTTGCGGCTTATTAGCGAGACTTCAGGGGGTGCGGGATGAGCCGGCTGTGGTCTGCCTTAATGTTGCCGGTGGTGGCTTTGGGGCTGATGGGCTGCGGCGGCGCGGCGGCCGTTCCAACCCTGGCGGCAACGGCCGCGCCGATTGCCATTCTCATCACCCCGGCGACGACTTTGGACGTAGCGCCCGTGGCGGCCGAGGTCACGGTGTCCCCACCGCCCACGGTGATGCCGCCGGCCGCGGCAACAGCCGCCAACCCCCTGCCGCCCACCCCCGCGCCGACCGCCACGCCAGCCATCCCCCCACCGTCCACGGTGTCCCCACCGCCCACCCCCTGCACCACGCCGGGCCGCGTCGAGTACGGCACGCTGGATAGCGCCGTGGCGGGGGAGCCAATGCGCTATCGCATCTATCTGCCGCCCTGCTATGACGACGACGACCGCGCGTATCCGACGCTCTATATGTTCGGCGGCAACGTCCACGACGACGCGATCTGGGATGTGCTGGGGCTGGATGAGGCGGCCGAGGCGGCCATCATGGCCGGGGAGATTCCGCCGCTGCTGATCGTGATGCCTGACAATGGCTGGCTGGCCAACACCACGACCAGCGGGCCGAAGTCGTATGAGGGGTTTGTGATTGATGAGCTGATCCCCCATATCGAGGCGACCTGGCGGGCGCAGGCGGATCGGGACGGCCGGGCGGTGGGCGGCGTTTCGCGCGGGGGCTATTGGTCGCTGATGATGGCCTTCCGTCGGCCGGATCTGTTCCGCAGCGTGGGGGCGCACAGCCCGGCGCTGATCGACAGCCACGCCGGCCCGGCTGAAGACCCGGCCATCACCGGGGCGACGAACGATCTGGGCGATCTGCGGATCTGGATCGACATCGGCGAGCGCGACCCGTACCTGGCCCAGGCGCGGCCGCTGCATGAGGCGCTGGCGGCCGCGGGGGTGGCGCATGAGTGGGTGGTCAATCCCGGCACGCACGAAGAAGCCTATTGGCGGGCGCATTTGATGGAGTATTTGCGGTGGTATGGGGGAGAATCAGGAATCAGGAATTAGGACGCGACTCTCCCCTGCTCCCCTTCCCCCTTCCTCCCCTTCCTGATTCCTGATTCCCGATTATCCGTCGCCATCCTTCCCTGAGCTGGAACGACCGCGCCCGCAGCGTGCCGACGATGCCGAAGGGCAGGAAGATGACGATGAGCATAAAGATCAGGCCATAGATGAGCGTCCACGACGCGCCGAACCAGCGCTCCAGCCAATAGCCGAGCAGCTGGATGATCACCGCCCCCAGCACCGGCCCTACGAGCGTGCCCAGCCCGCCGATGATGGTCATCGCCAGCGCGTCGATCGTGGTGCCTAGCGACAACATCGACGGCGTGACGCTGACCTTGTAGCTGGCCGACAACGCTCCGGCCAGCGCGGCAAAAACGCCCGCGGCCACAAATGCCGTCAGCTTGTACCAGAAGGTGTTGAAGCCAATCATCGTGGCCCGGTTCTCGTTCTCGCGGGTGGCCACCATCACCTTGCCCGTCGGCGAATCAACCAGCCGTTTGATGATCAGAAAGGCGGCCACGAAGAACACCAGCGTCAAATAGTAGAAGCGCGTGCGGTGGTCGGTGGCGCTCAGATAGCCCGGAACCGGGAAGCCGTGGAGGCCGTCATCCGCGCCGGTGAAGGTGCGAAAGTCGCCCGCCTCGGCCAGGATGAAGAACATCTCGGCGAAGGCCAGCGTGACCATGGCCAGATAGACCCCCTTCACCCGCAGCGACAACACGCCGAAGATGATGCTCTGAATCAGTGCGACGATGACGACCGCCGCCAGCGCCATGGTGAACGACCAGTTGAAGTTGCGGCCGATGAGGATGGCGATGGCATAGCCGCCGGTGCCGAAGAACATGGCGTGGCCGAACGACAGGATGCCGGTATAGCCCAGCAGCAGGTCATAGCTCATGGCGAAGATGGCGAAGATGAGGATCTGGATGATCATGCCCTGCCAGAACTTGGCCGCGCCGCTCTCGGCCCGCTGCATCAGGCCACTGAGGCCGCTCGCCCCCTCAACCGGAGAACCAATCGTGGCTCCGGCCAACAGCGGAAACAGCACCAGGAAGGCCAACACGAGCAGATAAGGCCACCAATCGGAAAGCAGGCGGCGGATGGAAGAAGACTGGTTGATAGATAGATCGTTCATAGTAGACTATTCTTTCTTCCCAAAAATCCCCGACGGCTTGATCAGCAGCACGAGGGCCATGATCAGCACGGTGGACGCGCGGGCGATGGCCGGGCTGCCTTTGATGATAGTGTCGAGGAACGGCAAGCTGATGCCCGCGGCCACAAAATGGTCGCCAAAGGCGCGGGCCATGCCCAGGATAATCGTGCCCACGGCCGCGCCGATGAAGCTGCCCATCCCCCCAATCACCACGGCGATGAACGCCTGCAACTGGTAGATGGCGCCCATGCCGGGGAAGACGCCCAGATAGGGTGCGGCGATGACCCCGCCCATGGCCGCCAGGCCGGAACCCAGCGCAAAGACCAGCGTGAAGATGCGGCGGACATTGATGCCGAGTGCCTGTACCATTTCACTGTCCTGCACGCCGGCGCGGATGATCATGCCCAGCCGCGTCCGGCGCAGCATCAGCCCCACCGCCACAAAGACCAGCACGCCGACCACGATGATGAATATCCGATAGGTGGGGAAGGCCCGCCCCAGCACGTCGATCGACTGACAATTCTCGCTAAACCAGTTGATGAGCGAATCGGAACGGCAGTTCTCGCCGAAGAGCGTCGGCGGCGGCATGGGCGGGTTGGCTTCCTCGCCGAACATCGCCTCGATCAGGTCGATGCCGGCGATGCTCAGGCCCAGCGTCAGCACCAGCTGAGTGACCGAGTTGCCATAGAACGGCCGAATGAGCGCCGTCTCGATGGCCACGCCGCCCAACGCGCCGGCAATCGTGCCCATGATGAGGGCCAGCAGAAAGCGAATGTCCGGCGACAGGGCCAGCATCCACGTCTCGCCGGAGTCGCGCACCAGCAGCAGAACGACCCCAAGAAGGGCGGCCCCTCCGGTGATGAGCGCCGTTTGCCACAGCGGCCGCAGCGGCACCTCATCCTGGCGGTCGGTGGGCGACAGGAGGATGCCGATAGGCACGCCGGCCAGCGCCAGCAGCAGCAGGCGGCGGAACATCATCGCCAATGGCTCTTGCGCGTTGGCCGTCGTCACCGCCCCGCCGACGGCCGTCAGGTTAAACGCGTTGAGCGCGCGAATGGGAAAGCCGCGCAAGGCAAGGATCATGAGCAGCGCGGCCGCCAGCAGCAGGCCGATGGTCGCTAGTCGTTGGTTGCGCTTGCCGCTGATGCGCGGCCAGAAGGCCCGGCCCACATGTTGCGCCATCATGACTGCGGCGATGAGCACAAAGAAGATCGGCAGCGTGTTGAGCAACAGCCGCGGGTTCATGTAGGTCGCCAACCCCACATAGGCCCCCAGCACGAACAGCACGCCATGGGCGAAATTGAGCACGTCCATCAGGCCGAAGATGAGCGACAGCCCCGACGCCACCAGAAAATAGAGCGAAGCCAGCGTCAGGCCGGAGAGCATGACCGACACCCAGACCTTCGGCTCCATGGACTGAATCATGCCGCCAAAGAGGACGACCGCCAGCGCGGCCACGATCAGCACGGCGCGGTTATTTTTCCAGATTGATGCCATATGCAACTCGCTTGCTCTTTCTATGCCGCGCCGAGATAGCGCTGGATCGTCGCTTCGTCGTCGACCAGATCGGCCATCATGCCGCTCTTCACCGATTGGCCGGTCTCAATAATGGTGTAGCGGTCGGCCAAGCGGCTGGCCATGATGAAGTTCTGCTCCACCAGCAGCACCGTCGTGTGTTCGGACAGGCGACGGATGGCTTCCATCATCTGCTCGATGACCACCGGGGCCAGCCCTTCGCTTGGTTCGTCGATGAGCAGCAGCTCGTTATCGGGCACCAGAGCGCGGGCCACGGCCAGCATCTGCTGCTGGCCACCCGACAGATTGCCGCCGGGCAGCTTGATCAACCGCTTGAGATCGGGAAATAGGCCGAAGATGAACTCCTCGCGCCGGGCCAAATCCCCCGCCTTGCGTTCGGCAATGCGCAGATTCTCCTCCACGGACAGATCGCGAAAAATGGCGCGATGCTCCGGCACGTAGCCGATGCCCTTGGCCGCCGTGCGATAGGCGGGCTGCCCCTGAATCTCCTTGCCCTTGAAGATGACGGCCCCGGCGCGCGGCGGCGTCAGCCCCAGGATCGACTTGAGCGTCGTCGTCTTGCCCGCGCCGTTGCGCCCCAGCAAAACGGTGATGCTGCCGTCGGGCACATCGACCGACACGCCGTCGAGAATATGAAATTGACCAATGAAGGTCTGGATGTCCCGAACTTCCAGGACGTTTTTTTGCGTCGTGGTCATGGCGCTCGCCCTATTTCCCCCCGGTCAGGTCGCCGTAGAGGTCGCCCAGATAAGCCTTCTGAACCGTCGGGTTGCCGGCGATCTCCAGCGGCGTCCCCTCGGCCAACAGCTGCCCCTGATGCATCACCGAGATGCGGTCGGACACATTCATCACCAGGTCCATCTTGTGCTCCACGAGGATGATGGTCTTGTTGCCCACCTCGCGCACACTCTGGATGACTTCCATGAGCATCGGGATTTCCTCGCGGGCCATGCCGGCCGTCGGCTCATCGAGCAGGAGCAAATCGGGGTCGGCGGCCAACAGGATGCCCAGCTCCAGCTTGCGTTTGCCGCCATGGGGCAGCAAGCGGGCGGGCAGCGCGGCCCGGTCGGCCAGCCCCACCTGCTGCAAAATGGCCCAGGCGCGCTCCTCATAGGCCCGGAAATGGCGAAAGTGACGCCATAGCTTGTAGTTGTCGCCGCCCACGGCCTGGGCCGCCAGGCGCACATTCTCCAGCACAGTCAGATTGGGGAAGACGTTGGTGATCTGGAAGGAGCGGCCGATACCAATGTGGACGCGACGATAGGCGGGCATCTCGGTGATGTCCCGACCTTTGTAGATCACCTTGCCACTGGTCGGTCGAATGTTGCCGCTCAGGAGATTGAAGAAGGTGGTCTTGCCTGCCCCGTTGGGGCCGATGATGGTGTGGAGCGTGTGGGCCTTCACCCGCATGCTGACCCCATCGACCGCCCGCAG
>DAOMSB010000114.1:0-7419 GCA_035446145.1 Promineifilum sp. (SeqCode)
TTGGGCTGGCGGTGGGCGCGATCATCGCCATGCTGCTGGTGCGCGTGCTGCCGGTGAACAGGCTGAACGAGCTGCTGACGGCCGCCTACGCCCTCGTGGGTATCGCCATCGCCATTCTGGCCCAGTTGCCGCGCCTGTTCCTCGGCGGCGGCGATTCGGGAGAATTTGCGGTGGAGATCACCGAGGGTTCATTAGGCTCGGCTTTCACGACCCTCGAGAAGTTGCCCATCCCCACGTTCTGGGCCGGGCGCGGCCTGGTGGCGCTCGACGCGGGCCAATTTGAGTTGGCCGGCGTGCTGGGCATCCTGGCCTATATCGTTGTCACTCTGGGGCTGTTCCTGGCCGTCGTCATGACCGCCGACCGGCTCTATCTCTCCGGCTGGCTGAAGACGCAAACCGCCGGCAGCAAGCGCCAGGGACTTGAGGAAAGCAAGGGCCGGTTTCTCAACGGCTCATTGGCCGCCGCCATCGCCCGCAAGGACTGGCTGCTGCGCCTGCGCGATCCGCGGCAGATGATCAGCCTGCTCGGCGGCGGGTTCGTGGCCATCGTCGTCGGTGGCCTGGCGATCTTCCGCGGCGGTGCCGGCGGCGATCAGAGCCTGATGACCTTGTCGCAATTCGGCTCATCGAATGAAACCGGTTTCGTGGCGGTGTTTCTGGCCATGTTCAGCCCCGGCGTGCTCATGGGCGGTTGGGCGATGTTCGTGGGGTCAACCTTCCTGATGAACACGGCCACCTATGCGCTGGCGCTGGAGGGCCGGTCGTTCTCGATGCTCAAGGCGGCCCCCATTCGGCCGCGCGAGGTGTGGTCGGCCAAGGTGTGGAGCCTGTATATTCCGTTCGTGATCCTGTTCGTGGTGGTTCTCCTGGGGACGCGCTTCTTCGTGGCCTACGACCTGCGTTGGCTGCCCTACGCGCTCATCGCCGGGCTGATCATCGGCTATGGGTTGCTGGCGATCAGCGTATCGACCGGTTTTCGCTACGCCCTGCTGGAATGGACCGACCCGCGCCGCATGTTGTCGAGCGGCGGCGGGCTGGTGTCCTTCCTGCTCTCCATTGCCTATGGCGTCCCCGTGGCGGTCATCGTCCTGTTCGGCTTTGCGCTGTCGGCCGCCTGGCCGGCGTGGACGATCCCGCTGGCGCTGCTGGCCCTGCTGCTGCTGGCCGCCATTGCCTTCCTCTGCCATGTGCTGATGGCCCGCTGGGCCGACAGCGCGTGGGAGAAGCTGCCGGTCTGACGAAATACGAAATACGAGATACGAGATACGAATGAAGAGCGCGTCGTCGTGGGGCGCTCTTCATTCGTATCCCGTCATTCGTCACTCGTCACTAAAAGTTGCGGCCGATCCTGCATGACCTTCTCCACCAGCTGAGCCAGCAGGCCGTGGCGCCTGGCGTAGAGCACCAGTTCGCGGGCCTTGGCGCTCTGGCCGTCGCCGGGCAAATCCTCGTAGTCGATATTCAGCTCGAAGCACAGATCGCGCATCTCCGAGTCGTTGTAGCCGTCGTCGAGCGCCTGGCGCAGCTGCACCAGATTCACCTCGCCGTTGCCCAGCGGCCGGCTGGTCACGGTCATCGCCAGTTGGCCGCGCGGCTCCTCGTTGTCCGCCTCGGTGCGCAGCCGCGTGGAGCCGACCCAATCTGTCTCCTGATAGACGGTGATGATGACGCTGAGCGGTCCGGCTTTCTGCGGCGTCAGCTGGAAGTAGACCGGCGGCCCGTCGGCTCCCGCCGGCAGGCGCACGTCACGGCTGTCTCCCCCGTGGATGAGGCACTCCGGCGCGCTGATCTGGACGCGCAGCCGGATGAACGCCGCATCCGCCGGCCAGGCCGCCTCGAAGCCCGCGCTCTCGCGCCGATCCAGATCGTCGGGGGCCAGTTGGGGCGCTTCCGGCCGCTTGATGGCTACGGCCAGATCGAAGGCACGGCCGACGACGACATGATCCGGCAGCGCCGCATCGAGCCGCAGAGGGGTCATCGTCTCGCCGGGTGGCCCGGTGGTCGTCGCCTCGCCGGGTGGCTCAGCAGTCGTCGTCTCTTCCACCAGTTCCGCGATCAATTCATCGCCACCGATCATGGCCGCTTCGGTTCCCTCGTCGGGTGGAGGCGAGCCGCTCATCAGCGCCGGCTGCCACGCGAAGAGCACGGTGAGGCCGTCGGCGGCGATGGCCCCTTCCAGATCGACCCGCGCCAGCCCTTGCGCCCGCCACGCCTCGCCCAACCCCCGCATATCTTCCAGAGCGAAGTAATCAATGATCGGCTCGTAGGCGATTACGCCATCGGGCAGGGGGAGCGCCTTGTCAAGAGCGTAGCGGAAGGTGATGAGCGACAGCGGCCCATCGACGACGAAGGGCGGCCGTTCGTCGGGCGACAGCCTATCGAGCGCGGCCGTCATGGCGGCGAACATCATGGCCAGGGCCTGGCGAAAATAGATATGGAGGGCCAACGAGGGCGCGAGACCGGCGACAAACAGCAGCCCGGCCAACTCCTCGGCCGATTCGACGCGGCGGGCGGCGAAACGGTCGAGGGCGTCGATCATGGCCGGATCGGCAAAGTAGCGGTCGATGATGGCCGGCAAGTCGTCCGCCTGATCGGGGGCCAGCATTAGGAGTTGGCCGAGGAAGGCGGCCACGCCCGGTTCCAGCAGCGTCGCCAACCGATCGGCCGTGGCGAACGCGGGCGGGACGGCGACGCGATGATCGCGCCACAGCGCGAGCAGGCCGGCCGCCAGGTTGGCCGACAGTTGTTTGATTTTCGGATAGTCGAATGATGCCATGGCTTGCCTCTGTGACGGCCGTGCTCAACTTGTGGTCGCCGATGGTGGATCAGATTGCCGGTCGGGCAATGAATTTCGATTGCATCATTGTAATCCAAAAATCAATGTTTGGCGGATATAATAGACCCGGACGACCAACAATTGGCCACGTTTTGTGGCCGGCTTATAAATTTGGAAATACAAGATGGGAGGCATGATGCGCGAGAAAGGACGACAGTGGCGGGTATGGGCCGTTCTGGCCGCGTTGACGGGGTTATTGATTATGGTTGGGCTGGCTGCGGGCGAAGGCGAGAAGCGGCTCGTGCCCATCGGTGGGGCGTATGAGGAGGCTACGCTGATGCTGTTCGCGGGGCAGGCCGCCGAACACGACAGCGACGGCCATGTGTTGATCCGTGTGTTGCCGATTACTTATCACCGGGACGCCTACAGCATCGGCGGCCGCGCCCGACGCGACAACCTGGCCCTCGCTCAGCGTCGCGCCGATCAGATCGAGGAAGCCTGCACGGCGGTAGCCGCCGAAGGACAAACCTGCGAGGCGACGGCCGTCGACATGATGATCCACAGCGACGCCCTGGACCCGGCCAAGGTGGCCGAACTGGGGCCGGATGTGGACGGTTTCTATATCCTGGGGGGCGATCAGACTATCGCCATGCTGATCATCGCCAACACGCCGGCCGAAGCGGCGCTGGCCGCCGGTGTCGCCGATGGCGCGGCCGTGGGCGGCAACAGCGCGGGCGCGGCGGTCATCAGCCGCTACATGATTTCCGGTTATATCGGCACCGCTTTCGCCTGGCACGGCCTGCATCAGGGCGCGATTGACCTGTGGTATGGCGCGGACGACGTGGCCCAGCGCGGCCTCATCTTCGGCCAGCGGCAGGCGGTCATCGACCAGCACGTGCTGGAGCGCGGCCGCACCGCGCGTCTGTTGCAGGCCATGGTCGAGAAGCCCGAAGACAAGCTGGCCCTTGGCTATGACTGGGGCACGGGCGGCGTCATCGACGAGACGGGCATGGCGCGTGACGTGGCCGGCTGGTATGCGGCCATCGCCCTCGACGGCGAGACCTGGGGCGCGGCGGCCAATGCCCAATACGTGGGCGATCCGGCTATCCTGGCGATCCACGACGTGGCCTGGCATGTGCTGCCCGCTGGGCCTTATGCCTATGATTTGACCACGCGCCGGCCGGTGGTGGATGGTGTGGCTCAGGACGCGCCCGATATCAGCGGCCGCAGTTTCGACCATCTGAAGGCTCCGGCCGGAGCCGGGCCGCTGTTTATTGGCGGCGACATATCCAACGACGTGCGCGGCGAGGTGCTGACGTCCTTCGTCGGCGCGGCCAACGACGCCGGCGGGCCGGTCATCGTGCTGGCGGCCGCGCCGCGCCACGCGCGAGCGCTGGGCTATGCTCGCTTCTGGCGCAATCGGCTGCGCGGCCTGGGGCTGAATGCGCGGCCGGAGATGATAACTCTGACGCCCGATACCGATTTCGCCGCTCTGGGCGACCGGCTGGCCGGCGCGGGGGCGATTTTCTTCACCGGCAACGATCAGGCGCTCATGGCCGAGCTGGTAGCCGGGATGGAGGCGGGCGGCGCGGCCGACGCGCTGCGGGCATGGTGGATGGATGGCGGCGTGCTGATGGCCGACAATGCCGCCGCGGCGGCGCTGGGCGTGAGCATGACGGCCGAGCCGTCCCCTACGGGCGGCAACGTGGAGTATCAGTCGAGCGATACTTTCCTCGACGGCTATCTGACGATGGCTCCCGGCCTGGGGCTGGTCGACGCGGTCATCGAGCCACGGGTACTCTATGATTATCTCTACGGGCGGCTGGTCAGCCATGTGATGGCCGACCCGGCCACGGTGGCCGTGGGGGTGGAGCGCGGCACGGGGTTGTGGGTGACGTCCGACGGCGTTTCGGTCATCGGCCGGGAGGCGGCTTTTGTGGTCGACGGCCGCTATGCCCAAACGATGGCCGTGGGCGACAACGGCGCATTTGCGGCCACGTGGCTGCTCATCGACACCTTCCCGACGGGCACGGCGATGGCCGAATAGTCGGAAGCGGTCAAAGCATCGTTCAGGCGGCCAGGCGGCCGACGAGCGACTGCAGCCCGGCGGCAATACGCTCGACCGAATAGCCGCGCGCGTGACGCTGGAAGCGGAAATAACCTACTTGCACGGGAGCCAGCAGGGCCTCGCCGAGATATTCCAGATCGAGGCCCTGCTTCAGCTCCCCGTTGCGTTCGGCCGCCCTCAGCAGCGCGCTGACGGTCATGTATTGCCAAAAGTGGGGCAGGTTGAGCCGTTCGTCGGATTGGAGCATCCCCGCTCGCTGGACTTCCACCAGCAGCGGCGAATGATTCTCGGTGAACTCGACCAGCGAGCGCAAAAACGCTCCCAGTTGTTCCAGATAGGGCACGCCCTGGGCCGTCAGCCCGTTGAAGAGGGTCAGCATGGCGTTCTGGAACTCGGCCATCTGGGTGTCCATGAGCGCCAGACACAGCTCGCCCTTGTTGGCGTAGCGGCGGTAGAGCGTGCCCTTGCCCACGCCGGCCGCCTCGGCGATCTCCGACATGCACACGCTTTCGACGCCGCGCTCGCGGAAGAGGCGCTCGGCCGTGTGCAGGATCAAGGCGCGATTGGCGGCCGCGTCGGCCCGTTCGTGCCGCTCGGTTATGGCTCCCCCGCCGACTGTGCCTATCTCTAATATCTCCATATCGAATATATTAATCTCAAATTAGGATTCGGTTTTCCGCTGCATTTCTCTTGACAAGCGGACTGAAGTCCACTATTATTCTAACAAATAAACGGACTCAAGTCCATATAATAATCAATATGTCGACCGGAACGAAAAGGAGTATATATCAAAATGACCTGGCAAGTAGATAAAAGTCACACCCACATTAATTTCCTCGCGCGGCACATGATGATCGCCAAGGTGCGCGGCGAGTTCACCGACTACGACGTCAACATCACCTTCGACGAGAACGACCTGACCGCTACCACTGTCGACGTCACCATCAAAGCCGACAGCGTCAACACCCGCGATGAAAAGCGCGACGCCCATCTGATGTCGCCCGATTTCCTGAACGCGGCCGAGTATCCGGTTCTGACGTTCAAGAGCAAGCGCGTGATCCAGGACGGCACGAATCACGGCCGTCTCATCGGCGACCTGACTATTCGCGACGTGACCCATGAGGTGACGCTGGACGTCGATTATGCGGGCGCGCTCAAGACGCCGTGGGGCACGACGAGCGCGGGCTTCTCCGGCAAGGCCACGATCAATCGCAAGGATTGGGGCCTGAACTGGAACGTGGCGCTGGAGGCGGGCGGCTGGCTCGTCAGCGACCAGGTGACCATCGAGATCGAGCTGGAGCTGGCTCAGGTGCCTGAGGTTGTCGCTGAAGCGGTGGCCGAGACGGCGGTGGCCGAGACGGCCGTGGCCGAAGCGGTTGCCTAGGGTATAGGCTCCTCCCACATCCTCCTTTTGACGGCGGCCCAAATTGGGCCGCCGTCCTTTTTGTTTTCGGGCTATACTATGGAAGACCTGACAGGTGGGCGACACAGCCGCTCGTCCAACCGGGATATCGATCGCCCACCTGTCAGGTCGGTCTGGACGTTGCGTTATAGGAGAAATGCCATGAACACAATCACCATGCCGCCGCCACGGATCGGCCGCGTCGCTCTGGCAGTGGCCGATCTGGATCGCTCGGTGCGCTTCTATGAGGATATCATCGGGCTAACGCTGCTGGAACGCGACGGCGACTCGGCCGTCCTGGGGGCGGGGGACGACGGCTTTCTGCTGTTGACGGAGCAACCGGGAGCAAGACCGGTGCAGCGGGCGACAGGGCTGTATCATTTCGCCATTCTCGTGCCGTCGCGGCTCGATCTGGCGCGGACGCTCTACCATCTGCTGCAAAACGACGCGCCCATCAGCGGCTTTGCCGACCATAATGTGAGCGAGGCGATCTATCTGACCGACCCCGACGGCCACGGCATCGAGATCTACCGCGATCGGCCGCGCGAGGAGTGGACGTACCGCAACGGGCAGATCGCCATGAGCACCGACCCGATCGATCTGCAGGGGATCATCAATGAGCTAAGGGGCCGGCCACAATTGTCGTCGAAGATGGCCCCCGGCACGTTCGCCGGCCATATTCATTTGCAGGTAGCCGGCATCGCGGATACGGAGGCGTTCTACGCCGACCTGCTGGGCATGGACCGGCTGATGCGCTATGGACGACAGGCGACCTTTCTGTCCTGGAACGGCTATCATCATCATGTGGGGGCCAACACCTGGGCGGGCGAAGGCCTTGCCCCCGCGCCCGAAGACGCGGCGCGGCTGCTGTGGTATGAGATCGTGCAGCCCGACGAGGCGGCCGTCGAGAGCGTCGCTGTCCATCTCAGCACCGCCGGCCACGCGGCCGAGCGCGACGCGAATGACTTGTGGACGGTGGACCCGTCGGGGATTCGGGTGTTGCTGACCCACTGACCCACTGACCCACTGACCCACTGACCCACTGATCTACTGATCTACTGATCTACTGATCTACTGACCCACTGTCGCGCTACTCCCTCATCTCCTCCGGCACCTCGGCCAGCGCGTCGTCGGGCAGCACATAGCTGTTCTTGAGGCGCTCGTCGTTCCATT
>DAOMSB010000115.1:0-7121 GCA_035446145.1 Promineifilum sp. (SeqCode)
TCGACTTCTGGTTCGGCTTCCTCGGCCCGGAGCCGATTCGGGCGATGATCCTGCGCACGGGCAAGGCGGCCATCATCATGCTGACCCTGTCATTGGCAGCTACCCCGGCCGGGATCATTTTCGGCTGGAAGCAGGCGACGGTCGTGCGGCGGCCGCTGGGCCTCTATGCCTTTATGTATGTTTGCCTTCATCTGACCATCTTCGTCTGGCTCGACTACGGCTTCATGATGACCCTCATCGTCGAGGAGATCATCAAGCGCCGCTATGCCGTGGTTGGGTTCGTCGCCTTTCTGCTGCTCATCCCGCTGGCTCTCACCTCGACGACGAACTCCCAGCGTCGCCTGGGCAAGCGCTGGAAATCACTCCACCAGCTAGTCTATCTGGTCGGGGTGCTGGCCGTCATTCATTACGTCTGGCTGGTCAAGAACGCCTATACGCAGCCGTTCATCTTCGCCGGCATCATCGGCTTCCTGCTGCTCGTCCGCGTCGCGCCGATCAAGCAATGGTTGATCGCCACACGCCGCCGGATCGAGAACCGGCGCAAGGCAGGCAAGGGCCAGACCTGACAGGTGGGCGACGAACTCCTTGGGCCGGAACGAGATTCCGCATCGCCCACCTGTCAGGTCTTTCATATCTTTATTGCATCTTCTCTCCTTTGCGTTACCTTTCCCCTGTCATGTCTCCACCTGTGGTCATCCTGCTCATCCTTCCGGCGCTGGTCGCGCTTGGCTGGCTGATCCATTGGCTGTTCATCCGCACCGAAGGGGTCTTTCTGGGGCGACGGATCGTCGTCTGGCTCTATGACCTGGCGGCCAATCGCTACGACGGCATCAAGCAGTTCGACGCCGACACCGAGAGCGCCTTCATCACCTGGCCGCTGCGTCGCCGATTGAAGCGCTTCCCCGCGCCGCTGGTGCTCGATGTGGCTACCGGCACGGGGCGGCTGCCGTACTTCCTGCTGCAGGAGCCTGAGTTCAACGGCCGTGTCATCGGCCTCGACGCCTCGGCGGGAATGCTGGCCCAGGCCCAGGTCAAGCTGGCCCCATTCGGCGACCGGGCGGCGCTCGTCCGGCAGTCGGCGCTAGATCTACCCTTCGGCGACGCCACCTTTGCCGCCGTCACCTGCCTCGAAGCGCTGGAGTTTCTGCCCGACGACGCGGCCGCGCTGCGCGAGATGGCCCGCGTGCTGCGGCCGGGGGGCGTGCTGCTCGTCAGTCGCCGTCAGGGTTCCGACGCACCCTGGTTTCTGGGCCACACCCACGACCGCGACGCTTTCGAGGCGCGCCTGGCCGATATCGGCCTGACCGATATTCGCACTCAGCCATGGCAAGTCGAATATGAGCTGGTCTGGGCTGCGCGAGTCGAGACCTGACAGGTGGGCAAGCGAGGCCTCGTGCGGGAGCAAGGTTCTGCGTCGCCCACCTGTCAGGTCTGAACGGAACCCTAAGCTCTACCTGAGTCTTCGGGCAGACCGGCGGCGGCCGTGCTAGAATGCCTTGGGTTCTCATCAGGGAACCGCAAGTTATAGCAGGATATTTTCGCTTTATGCAGGTTATTTCATCTCATTCGCAAACAAATCGGAGCCTGGGGCGCACGCTGGGCTATTTCCTGATCCCGCCGATCGTCACTCTGGCACTGGTTGTGCTGCTGCTGGCGACGAGCATGGCGCTCTATCGAGCCAACCACAGCGGCCGGGTCTACACCGGCGTCACGATCCAGGGGATCGACCTCGGCGGCATGACCCTTGACGAAGCAGCCACCGCTTTGCGCGACGCCGCGCCTTATTCCAGTTCCGGCCAACTGACCCTCGTTGACCCGCGCACCGGCCAGGAATGGCCGTTCACGCCGGCGCAACTCGGCATTGTTGTCGATACGAAGGCCACCGCGGAAGCCGCCTTCGACGTCGGCCGCAGCGGCGGGCCGTTGCGCCGCCTGCAAGACACCTTCCAGAGCTGGTATTATGGGAGAACGATCGCGCCTATCGTCGTCTTCGACGAAGGGCAACTCGACCGCGGGCTGGGCGCGATTTCGGCCGAGATCGAGCGCGACGCCATCAGCGCCGCCTGGAGCACCAACGAAGCCGGGACACCCGTTTACTCGGCCGGCCAGATCGGCCGCACCATCGACCGCGATTATCTGCGCGAGGAGTTGCAGCGGCCGATTAGCTCCTTCAGCGATGCCCGCGTCGAAC
Source organism: Promineifilum sp. (SeqCode) (assembly GCA_035446145.1). Classification (GTDB taxonomy): domain Bacteria; phylum Chloroflexota; class Anaerolineae; order Promineifilales; family Promineifilaceae; genus Promineifilum. The sequence goes on from DAOMSB010000115.1 coordinate 2,192, forward strand.
TGTTGACCCACGACATCTATCCGGCGACCTATGACAACCCGGAAATTGCCGCCCGACTGCAGCGCACCATCGCCTCGCCGGTGACGTTCTACTTCCAGGAGCCGCTGGACGACCTCGATCTGAGCGGCGTCACGCTGCCGCAAGAGGAGCTGGCCAAGTGGATTCGCGTCGAAGAGGTGACGGGCGCGGACGGCCGCACCGAGCATCTCCTTAAGGTGGACGAAAACGCCGCCCGCAACTGGCTGAACCAGTTCGGCACGCAGATCTACCGCCAGCCGGTCAACGCCCGCTACTATTTCAACGACGACACGCGCGAGCTGGTGCTGGTGTCACCCCACATTAACGGCCGTGAGCTGGATGTAGAGGCTACCCTGCAGCGGTTCGTCGCCCAAATCAACACCGACAACCACGCCGTGCCGCTGATTGTCAAGGACATCGTGCCGCTGGCCCACTCCGGCGCGACGGCCGTCGATCTGGGCATCACCGAATTGATCACCGAGACGACGACGTGGTTCTCCGGCTCCAGCGACGAACGTAAACACAACATCGCCCGCGCGGCGGCCAACTTCTACGGCATTGTCGTGGCCCCCGGCGAAGAGTTCTCCTTCAATCGTTATCTCGGTTCAATCAGCGAGACCGACGGCTACGAGGTCGGCCTGATCATCGTCGGCGGCCGCACTATCGAAGGTGTGGGCGGCGGCGTGTGCCAGGTTTCCACGACACTCTATCAGACCGCATTCTGGGCCGGGTTCCCCATCGTCGAGCGCTGGGAGCATGGCTACATGGTCGGCTACTACAACGACGGCGAGGGGCCGGGCATGGACGCCACGGTCTTCACGCCGCTGGTGGACTTCCGCTTCATCAACAATACACCTTACCATCTGCTGATTGAAAACTATTACAATGAGGAGTTTGAGTCCCTCACCTTCAAGTTCTACAGCACCAGCATGGGACGACGGGTGGAGAAAACCGAGCCTGTCTTCGAGAATATCGTTCCCGCACCGACCGAGGATATCTGGGAGTTCGACGAGAAGGTGGCTGAAGGGACGGCCGAGCAGTACGACTGGGCGGCAGAAGGCGCGCGGGTGATCGTCAATCGCCGCGTCTTTAACGCCGACAATCAGCTCCTCGAAGAACGGGCGTTCGTCAGCAACTACATCCCGTGGCCCAACGTCTATCGCTATGGGCCGGGCGTGACGCCGGGCGATTATTCGGCCGTCATTGAGCCGACGAATTAGATATTCCCGCGACCGCTTATGGGCGACCGCCGACGGATGACCCGCCGACAGCCGCCCGAATAAATAAGTTGATGGCCTCGCGAACCCGCGGGGCCTTTTTTTACCCGATACCGCACCACCGATCCACTGATCACTGACCCACTGCCTCACTCTCCCGTTAATCCAACTATATCCCCCACTTATCGCCAGTATATCCCAACGGGATTGACTTGAATAGAACATTCGTGCTAATATATTGACAGGACAGACACATCCTCTTCCCTCCCACCACTACCCCTCCCTAAAGGGGCCGGCAAGAGAGAACTTGTCGGCCCCTTCTCCTTTTCCGGAAGGAATTGGCCAGGAGAAGAGGCTTATCGTACCTGCGAGCAGAAAGAGGAGTAAGAACCATGCAGCAAGAGAATTTTTTTGAACGGTTCCCCAGAGTTCCTGCAGTAGACCTGCCTAAAAGTGCCTCACGCAAGGCAGTGATCGGCATCATCCTTGTTGTAGCCCTGGTTGCTTTCGAGATCTTCAACTTCGATACGACGCGCTTCGCGCTAAACAGTATCCTGGGCGAGGTATCCTTCTTCGGCATCACCTGGGCCACAATCCTGGCCATTGCCTTCTGTGCCATCGACTTCGCCGGACTGGCCCGGCTCTTCACCCCCGAACGCGGGGCCGACGAGCCGAAAGAGATCTGGTTTCTAATGGGCGCCTGGTTGCTGGGCGCGACGATGAATGCCGTCATGACCTGGTGGGCGGTATCGCTGACCCTGTTGAGCCACGAGTTCGGCAATGAGGTATTGGCCCGCGAAACGTTGCTGAAACTGGTGCCTATTTTCGTGGCCGGCCTGGTGCTATTGACCCGTATCCTGTTCATCGGTGCGTTCACCGTCGCCGGCGAACAGATATTTGATCTGACCGGCGACAGCCGCGATCAGGCCGCCGCCCGGCCGCAGCCGGCCCGTCAACAGCCCGTCGGTCTGCCTCTGACACAACCCCGGCGCGCGCCGCAGATGACGCTCGTTGAGGAAGAAGATCCATTACCATTGACCACGCATCGCGGCCCGACCGGCCGAACCCACCAACGGCCGTCGACGCCCAGCGGAACACATCGCATGCCCGCGCCGATGGCCGCCAAGCCCCGGCGATGAGGGTGGACTTCATCCGTTGGGCGGGTGTGGCCCCGCCCTTTATACAGACCTGACAGGTTTCCAAAAATCTGTCAGGTCTTTTTTATGCGGTTATACTGGAGCGAAAGAGGAACGTCATGAGCAAGCAGCAGGTGCAGGAACAATTCGGTGCCAACGCGGCCGCCTATGTCGGAAGTCCGGTTCACGCCCAGGGAGCCAGTCTGGCGCGGCTCGTCGCGCTGGCAGCGCCGGAGCCGGGGTGGCGTGTACTGGACGTCGCCACGGCCGCGGGCCATACGGCGCTGGCCTTTGCGCCCCATGTGGCCGCAGTCGTCGGTCTCGATCTGACTCCGCAGATGATACCCTTGGCGGCGGCGCTGGCTGTCGAGCGCGGCGCGACCAACGTAAACCTCATGGTGGGTGATGTCGATGATTTGCCCTTTGGCGACGCCACGTTCGACGCGGTGACCTGTCGTATTGCGCCCCACCACTTTGCCGATATCGGCCGCTTCATCGCCGAGGCAGTACGGGTGTTGCGGCCGGGCGGCCTGCTGGCCGTGGTCGACAACATCGTGCCCGGCAGCCGGCTGCGCGGCAAGAAGGCCGACCGGCAACGCGCGGCGGGGGACTACGTCAACATCTTTGAAAAGCTGCGCGATCCAAGCCATGGGCGCTGCCTCAGCCATGACGAATGGCTCGACGCGCTGGTTGCGGCCGGGCTGACGGTTGAGGCACAGGAGACGCTCGACAAGCGAATGACCTTCGAGACCTGGGCCGCCCGCCACACGCCCGAAATGCAGACGCGCCTTCGGGTCCTGCTCCTGCGCGCGCCCGCCGCCGCGGCCGAGTTCCTGGATGTGCGCACCGATACCGGCCTGACCACGTTTCGACTTCGGGAAGGGGTGTATCTGGCGCGGAAGCAGTAGGCCCGGTTTTCCTCGCGTTCGCCAAAACTGCCCTTAATTGGCGCAACTCAAACGGCCATTCCCGCGTATTGAATAACAGAGAATTACCGCCCTGGTTTTCCGGCGCTGTTGCACATGGCGGCGATCCGGGACCTGCGGCAGACATAGGAGCATCAAGCCATGAGTGACGAAAAGTCTACCATCAATGAGTTGAAGGAAGAGGAACGAATCAAGATCGATATCCCGGTCGACGAGGAAGCGGCGGGGAAGTCGACGGAATCAATCGATATCGCCGAGGAGTTCAAGCGTCTCGGCCGTCAGTTCGGCGCCACGCTGGAGAGCATCTTCAATAGCGATGAGGCACGCCGTGTTGAGGGAGAAGTCCGCGCGGGGATGAAGAGCTTCGCCGATGAGGTGGAGAAGGTCATCAATGAGGCCAAGGATAGCCCGACTGCAACCCGGATGAAGGAAGAGGCCGCGGGAGCGAGAGAGCGCGTCGAGACGGGTGAATTCGGCCGCAAGGCCCAGACGGGCATGGTCAGCGGTTTGCGCTGGCTAAGCACCGAGCTGGAGAAACTGGCCGAGCAGTTCGCCCCCGCCGATAAGGGCGAGGAAGCCCCGGCCGAAAAATCGCCGACCGAATAAGACATCGAACGCGAACCCCCACACGGGTCACAACTCGTTGGCGATGTTCCGCGCTGTGGTCCGTCGTCTGTCATCCGACGTTCGAAACTCAACAGACGATGCCAACGGCTTATAATAAAGAGCGCCGCTATTCGCGGCGCTCTTTCTGCTTAAAATTGTCTCGATTAGGCCGCGGCCTTTTCGAGATGCGGCAACACCTGGGCCAGTATGCGCTCCTTCGGCTGCGCGCCGACGATGCGCTCGACGACCTGGCCACCCTTGAAGAGCATGAGGGTCGGGATGCCCACGATGGCATAGCGGCCGGGGACGGCCGGGTTGTCATCCACGTCCACCTTGGCGACCTTAAGGACACCATCCTGCTCCGCCGCGATTTCCTTCACGAACGGGGCGATAAAACGACACGGACCGCACCAGTCGGCCCAAAAGTCGACCAGGACAGGGACATCAGACTCCAGCACTTCCTTCTGGAAGGTGGCGTCGGTAACATCGAGTGGCTTTGCCATTTTCAAATATCTCCTTCGAGTTCTCTATTATTCTTCCTGCGGCCAACCATGGATTGTAGTTAACCTTCAAGCTAGTAGACGCAGTGTTTCCGTTGATTCTTACTTGGTCAACCTTGCAATTGAGCAAGCGTGAGTCGGATTATACAAGACCGGCAATAACTTTGCATCCAACCAATTCTGACCCGCAACGCAGCCTGCCGAATCGCGGCGAAGCAAGCGAGTTCCACGCCATCCTGGACTTCCTTACATGCTCAGAAAATTCTGCAATATCCGCTTGCCGTGCTCGGTCAGGATGCTTTCGGGGTGGAACTGGACGCCGACGACGGGGTACTCCTTGTGCTGCAGGGCCATCACCTCGCCGTCACGGGTGAAGGCGGTGACGGCCAGCGATTCCGGCATCGCTTCCTCGACGATCAGCGAGTGGTAGCGCGTGGCCGTGAAGGGGCTGGGGACACCGTTGAACAGGCCATGGCCGTTGTGGTAGACCGACGAGGTCTTGCCGTGCATCAGCCGCGGCGCGCGCG
>DAOMSB010000116.1:0-7084 GCA_035446145.1 Promineifilum sp. (SeqCode)
AGCGCCGGTTTTCTGGCCATCACTATCATCGGCATCCCGTTCGCCAAGCAGCATTTCAAGCTGATTCCGGTAGCCTTCGCGCCGTTCAGCTTCCGGCTGGCCTAGACGAGAGCGATAGGCCAAAGAACAAAGCCCTGATCGTCGCGATCAGGCTTGACACAAGTTACACGGATCTCCCCGATTGACGTAGACTTCGGTCTATATCATCAGGGAGATCCTTTTTATTTTGGGAGATAGGCATATGGACGAACTGATCCTGACCCGGCAACGAGACGCGCTCTTCGAGATCATCCTCAATCGGCCGGACAAGCGTAACGCCATCCATCTGGACATGTTCCGGGCGTTCGATGCGGCCGTCTCACAGGCCAACCGCATCCCTGGTCTGCGGGCTGTTCTTATCCGGGGCGCGGGCGAGAGCTTCTCGGCAGGAATCGACGTCAGCGCGCTCCTTGGGCTGGCCCAGACGTTCGGCCCCCATTGGATGCAACGCATGCGCTCGATCACCGATGAGCTTCAGGGTATCCTGACCCGGCTTGAGCGGCTGGAGTTGCCAACCATCGCCCTGCTCCATGGCCATTGTCTGGGGTTAGCTTTTGAGCTGGCGCTGGCCTGCGACTTGCGTATCGCTGCCGAGGGTACGGCGTTGGGCCTGCCGGAAACGCGCCTGGGGATTATCCCCGACGTGGGCGGTACGACACGGCTGACCCGACTGGTTGGCCCCGCGCGAGCCAAGGAGCTTATCTTCACCGGCCGTCGTTTTGATACGGCGCTTGCCGTGGAATGGGGCATCGTCAACTACACCGTGCCTCAGGAAGCACTGCTCACTAAGGGCGACGAACTGGCGGCCGAGATCGCCCAGGCTGCGCCGCTGGCGGTGGGCATGGCCAAGCGAGTCATCGACGGGCTGGTCGATATCGACCGCGGGCTGATGCTGGAAGGGTGGGCGCAGAGCCAACTCTTCGGCACCGAGGATTTCATGGAAGGTGCTCAGGCCTTTATGACCCGCCGCCCGCCGCAATTCAAGGGGCGCTAATTGGCAAGCCCGCGCAGGTTATGCTATCTTATCGATTATCTAAAGACGTTGTATTGTATACGGAGGCGAAAAGATGGGGATTCAGTTTGCGACCGACGAGTGGGGGAAGGCATTGGTGGCGGCCGTGAACAGCAGCGACGCCTATGCCAAGGCCGCGGAAAAATGGGAAGGTGATTTTTATTTCATCACCACCGCCGGGCCGGACACGCCCAAAGACCATTATCTTTATCTTGACCTGTGGCACGGCAAGGCTCGCGACGCTTATGTGGTCGACGACCCGTCTTCCAAAAAGGTTGCCTTCGAATTGCGCGCGCCGCTGGATGTATGGCGCAAGGTGCTGGAGAAAAAGATCGATCCGATCCGCGGCATCATGTCCGGCCAACTTAAGTTGAAGGGCAACATGATGACCGTGCTCAAGGCCCCCAAGGCGGCGACGGAGCTTGTGGCTTGCGCCTCGACAGTTGACACGGAGTGGCCGCAGTAACGCAACCGTTTTTCGGTTGATGGCGGAGCAGGGAGCGGTTCATGAGCAGTGACGACAACCGCATCAAAATAGGTCTGGCGCTGGGGGGTGGCGTGGCGCGGGGATTGGCCCACATCGGCGTCTTGTCCGTCCTGGAAGATGCGGGCATTCCCATTGACTGCATCGCCGGCACCAGCATGGGCGCGATTATCGGCTCGGCTTATAGCGCCGGTTTGACCATCGATGAGCTTCGTACAATTGCCGCTCGCACCGGTTGGTGGCAAGTATCACGCCCCTTCTTTTCGGCCGGCGGCCTCGTGACCTTCAAGCGATTGGAGCAGTGGATCGAGGCCAATGTCGGCGAGTTCGACGTGCGGGATTTGGCCATTCCCTTTGCCGCCGTGGCCAGCGACCTGGCTTCCGGCGAGCGCGTGGTCTTGTCGGAGGGGCGCTTGTGCACGGCCGTGCGCGCGAGTTGTTCCGTCCCCGGGTTCGTGCCGCCGGTAGAGCTGGATGGTCGCCTCCTTGTCGACGGCGGCATCACCGACAACATCCCCGCTGATGTTGCCCGCCTGCTGGGGGCTGACTATGTGATCGGGGTCGATATCTTCATGCCCGCGTTACGGCCGCATTTGGGGCCGCTTAGTCAGGGCATTGCCGCTATTGAAACGCTCGTGCGCCACGCCGGGAAAGGGGCCAATGAGTGCGATTGCCTGATCGTACCTTGCATGAAAGGGCGCTCCTACTTCAAGTTCTCCGATTACGGCCAGCTGATCGCGCTTGGCGAAGAAGCGGCCTTGCAACAACTACCGGCCATTCGCGAGTCGATAGCCCGCATGGAGTCCGCCCGCAAGCGTTCAGTGACTGTTCGGCCGGTCGTCGCCCCCGATCTCAGCCCGCTTCACGGCATGAACTGACTCGGCCACGCGGCCGAAAAACCCACCTGATGCTTATACTATCCTGAAGCCTCATTGCTTGATAGACGCTTCGGGTCTAGAATCGATCTTTGATGTCTTTCGCACCCTTTGCCGCGATTTGGGTACTTCTGCTTTTTGCTGCGGGCGTCGCGCTTATTGCAAGACGGCGACCGAAGATAGCGATCGCGGCTACCACCATATCAATTATCCTGGCTGCCGCTCTGTGGGCCTTGTTCCGCCCCGAAACAATCGCGCCATCGCTGAGTCTCGCCGGGCGGCAATGGGCGGTAGGCGAGACTGCCTGGCACCTGACCGGGATCATCCTCTTGTTGTGCGCGGCGGTAGTCGTCCGGGCGGCCGTCGATGCCGATTCCCGCCACCCGCGCGCGATGGCTATTGCTCTGGGCCTGCCGGCCGCCACCTTGCCGGTGGTGTGGGCGGCCGACGATCGGACCCGGCTGATGGGCATGGCTCTGTTTGCCGCGGCCTGGGCGATCCTGTTCATCCTCATAAGCCCGACAGATTCCGATTCACCACGCTTCACCTGGCGCAGCGGTGGATTACCGTTGGCCGCACTCTTCCTGTTGTGGGCCGCCATTGCGGTGCCCGGCGGGCGGGCTGTGTTCGGTGTGGCCGCGGCCGCGCTTCTGATCGTCGCCGGCGCAGCGGCCGATTCCCGTGCGAAGTTCGGGGCAGCCGGAACTGCCCTGCACGGATTCCCTGTCGTCGTTGCGGCCGCTCTCCTTGGCGGGATTCTCGGCACAGGCTCGATATCTCTGTCAGGCGTCATGCTTGGGACGGTCATGGGGTTGACGGCTCTGCTGTTGGGTTTGGCCTGGGTGTGGGATCGGCCGACGTCGTTGGCTTCGGCGCTCGCCCTGTCATTGGGCGGCGTGGTATTGATTGCCGCCGCCTGGGCCGGACAATCGGCGTTGCTTGCGGCGGCCCGATTGGCGATATTTGCCCCCCTGCTCATCGCGACGGCATGGAGTGGGGCACGTCAGACGCTATCGTCTGACGTGGCTTCCGACCCCAATCATGAATCGCGCCGTGGCTTATCGCCGCAATTGTTCGCTCTGCTGGTGGCTTATCTGGCCGTGGCCGGATTGCCATTGATGGTGGGATTCGGCGCTCTTGCGCCGATCTATGAATCATGGAGCGGTGCGACCGGTTGGGTATTATTGCTGGTTACCGTTGCGTTGTTGAGCCTGTGGCTGGCCGCGATCTATCAAGCGGGACGAGCAACGATGCGCGCCGCGACGGTCGATCCTGCCACGTGGCTTCGCGGATTGACCCTCATACCGTCGGTCATTGGTCTCATCTCGCTTGATTTGACCGGGCTTGACGCCGGCGTGATGACGTGGGCGGCCATCGCTATTCCTGTAGTGGCCGGGGTTGCGCTAGGCCATTTTGTGCCGGATATGAATGCATTTGGCGGCTTGCTGCGCGAGGCGGCCGCACTCCCGCAACCGCTGGTCAACGCCGCGGCGCGAGTACGGGGGGCGAGCCGGTTTGCCGCAGACGCGCTGGCCGATGCCCTCGCCATACTGGAAGGAGAAAACGGCCTGATCTGGCTGTTGGGGCTTTTACTCCTGATCATCTGGATCACCTAAATTTATGGACGTGCCAACGATCTTCGACATTCTCGACCGTCTGGCTTTCCTGCGCGGCATGCCGGCCGTCGCCCTGTTGCTGGCAGTGGCCTTCATTGCCGTCGTGGCTTGGGATATGCGGCCGGCCGTCGTCGCTGTTCTCGCTCATTATCTGCTGGCCGGGTTTCTGTTCGTGGATATCCTCGATCCCCGACTGGCCTTTGTCCATGCCCTGGCCGGGTTATTTGTGACCGCGATTCTGTTTATCACCGCCTGGCAAACAAATTGGGGACGGCCGCCGTCGGGCCTGACATCGCTGGAGGCGACGCGACTCGGCCTCTCCCGGACGCGCCAATTGGGCCGCCTGACCGTCACCGATCGCAACCTGCTTCGATTGGCTCTGGCGACCATAGTCGTTCTGGCCTCCTTATGGCTGACGCGATCGCCCGGCCTGTTGCAGCCGGTCGTCCCTGCCGAGTTGGCCTATCTGGAACCGGCGATCATAGGGCTGGTTGGGCTTGGGCTGGTCGGTCTGGCAACCTCGGCCGATCCGCTTCCCGGGGGTGTTGGCCTGCTCATTTTCCTGACCGGCTTCAGTCTGTTCTATGGCTTCCTCGATCAATCTCTGGCGATGACCGTGGCTCTGGTTATCGCTCAATTTGTCGTTGCGCTGGCCGTGGCCTATTTGGCTCAGGCCCACTATCTGCCGGCCGATGTTCTGGACTGAGATGGAGACCGGATTTCCCCTCGTGATGCTGGTTGGGCCGATCGTGATGGCGGCCGTGGCGCTGGCCGTTCGTGGTCATCGCCGCGTCACCGTGATCGTCGGTGTTGTCACCGTCGCCCTGTTGACCATGCTGCTGTTTCTGGCTGCGCCGGGGACAGGGCTGTTTGCCGATAATACGGTCGGCTTTCTGGGCCGCGAGGCGGTGCTATCGCCTTTCGTCCGCTCACTGTTTCTGTTTATCTATCCGGCGATGGGGCTGATATTTCTCATGGCCTGGACGCGGCCGATGGGGCGGGCGCTCGTGCCGGTTGGCTTGGCTGTGTTGTCACCCTTGGCGGCCGCGTTGATGATTACGCCCGCCGGTCTTGGCGCGGTGCTGCTGGTTGCCGCAGCGGCCGTCGTTGTCCCGACTCTCCACGGCGGCAAATTTGACGCCGTTGCGCCTGTGTGGCGTTATTTTCTGCTGATGGCCGTGGCGCTGGCGCCCATCTTGTTGGTCGCTTCCGGGTCGATGCTCCCCACGACTTTTCCCGCCTGGCCGGCTCCGCTGCTGGCGACGCTCATCCTTCTGGGCGGCTTCCCGTTCCACCTTTGGGCCACCACCATGGGTCGCCACATCTCCCCCATCGTAGCGGCGCTGGTTTTGGGGCTGGTGCAGCTGATTGTTGTTGTCTTTCTGCTCTCTCTGCTCGATTCCGTGCCGGGAGTGCGGGCGATGGGTGAGTTCCAGTCGGCGATTCGCTGGAGCGCGGCGCTAACGGCGTTGATCGGTGCGTTTGCGATGATCCGCGCGGCCGATTGGCGGGGCGCTGCCGGCGGAGCAATTCTGCTCGATATGGGCTTTCTCTTGCCGGTTGTCCTCGTACCCGGCACGGACGGCTTTATGATCGCGATTCCGGCGCTCATTGCCCGCTATCTGGCCTTGTTGCTCGTTGGTCTGGGGGCGGTGGGCTGGCTGCCGGGCAGGCAATCGGTACGCTTTAGCCGCTGGTCAGTTCCACTTTCCCCCATATTGTTGATCTACGGCCTGCTTTCGCTCGTAGGTCTGCCCCTGACGCCGGGGTTCGCGGGGAGATGGACGCAACTGTCGGCCGTCGGGTTGAGCGGCGGCATGTGGCCGTCCCTGCTCCTCGCCTTCGCATTGGCTTTGGCCACGGCGGCGATTATCCGCATGGCGCGCCGTCGGTTGGCTGCGACGGCCGAATCGGCTACCATAGAGGGACCTTTCTCTGCCTTTGAGGTCGGCCTGATGGTATCTCTCGCGGCCACTGCCGCGCTGGTTGGCCTGTTTCCCGGCTTGCTGATCGGCCTTGCCGCTCGCATGCTCGGGTTGGGGTAATTCGCGATGGCGATCGTCTGGTATGCGCTTCATGTCAAACCACACAAGGAGCGGTTCGTTTATGAGCGCCTGCAACACCTGGAACATTATTCCGGGCAGGTGAACATAGCGGATGCCGCGCAACAGATCGAGCTGTTCTTCCCCGCCGTTCGCGTCAAACCCGTCAATCCCCGTTCGGCCAAGGTGCGGCCCTATTTTCCCGGCTATATTTTCGTGCGGGGTGATCTGGAACTTCTGGGCGAAAACGCCTTCAGCTGGATACCAGGCACCCATGGCCTGGTTCGCTTCGGCGACATGCCGGCTGCTGTCCCTGATGTCCTTATTCGCGAGCTACGAGAACGGCTGGCAGAGATCGAGGCCGCCGGCGGGCTGGTTTTCGATGCGCTGAAGCCGGGCGATCTCGTGCGCATTACGTCCGGTCCTCTGGCCGGATATGAGGCTATCTTCGATATGCGCCTGCCCGGCAAGGAGCGCGTGCAGGTGCTCCTCACCTTCCTCAGTCGTCACCCGCAGCGAGTTCAGCTTGAAGTCAGTGATGTGGAAAAGGTCAAAAGGCCGTGAAATCCTGCCCGTAGAGCGTTATAAAACACCCATCCTGATGTATTATTGTTGACGGTATGAGGGACGATGCCCGTCAGAATAGTGTTCGCGACGGCAATTTTCCTGTCGGCCTGAAACTCATCGACTACAAGGATCAACAATGGATCGCAAAAAACAGCTGCTTGACAAAATTGCCGACCGCCAGGCGGTAATCGGTATCGTGGGCCTGGGCTACGTAGGCTTGCCGTTGGCCGTGGCCTTCGCTCAGGAAGGCTTTCAGGTCATAGGCGTTGATGTTGACAATAGGAAGATAGACACGCTCAATCAGGGTGAGAGCTACGTCGAAGACATCCCCGCGGCCGTTTTGAAGCCGCTGATCGATAGCGGGATAATACGCGCCACGACGGACTACGCCGCGATGGCTGCGGCCGACGCCATTTCCATCTGCGTGCCCACGCCGCTGCGCAAGACCA
>DAOMSB010000117.1:0-6981 GCA_035446145.1 Promineifilum sp. (SeqCode)
GATGATCATCAAATATTTTCCCGACACCGACACCCTCTATGTCACCTTCACCGAGCGCGAAATCGTTGAGACGGTTGATTTCAACGATGACACCCTGCTCGACCTCGACCGCGAGGGCAATGTCGTCGCCCTTACGCTGGAGCACGCCCGCGCCAACGTCGACCTGACCGACATCTCTTTCCAGCAGATTGCGATGGTTGAGACGGTATTATAATAATAAGCGGGGCTTATTTCGATAAGCCCCGCTTTTGTCTTTAATCGGGAGAGCCTGCGGATTTATTCCCCATCGCCCGACGGGACGGGCGCCGCGCCGTAGATGGGCGGGAAGGCCAGCACGCGGTGGTTGCCCGCGTCGGCCACCCATAGCGTGTCGTCCGGGCCGACGGTGATGCCGTTGGGCAGGCCCAGGCTGTTGGCGTCGGTGCCGAACTGGCCGAAGCGGTTGAGATAGCCGCCGCTGCCGCTGAAGACCAGCACGCGATACCCTTCGGGGTCGGTCACATAGACCCGCCCGCCGCTGTCGGCGGCCAGATAGGGTTTGTTGTTGATCGACTGGCCCGCCCACGCCTCGACATGCCACTCCCCGGCCGGAACCAGTTCAGGCGTCAGGCGCTGGATGCGGCCGTTCCAGGTGTCGGCGACATAGACCGTGCCGTCGGGAGCAACGGCCAGGCCAACCGGCTCGTTGAACTGCCCCAACTGGTTGCCAAACCCGCCGATGGAGCTGAGGAACTGACCGTCGCGGGTCAGCAGCTGCAGCCGGTGGTTGCCGGTGTCGGTGACGAGCAGGCGGTCGTCGCCGATTAGCACGATGTCGCGCGGGCCGAAGAACAGGCCCAGGCCGCCGGTCGGGTCGTCGGCCGCCGGGGAGCCGCTCTGCCCGAACACCGCCACCAGCGCGCCGTCGAGCGTGAACTTCTGGATGCGGTGATTCCACGTGTCGGCCACGTAGAGGAACTCGTCGTCGGTGACTAGCCCCCACGGCTCGTTGAACTGCCCCGGCTCGGTGCCGGAGCTGCCCCAGCCGCGCACGAAGCGGCCGTCACGGTCGAACACCTGGATGCGGTGATTGCCGGAGTCGGCCACGTAGACCAGCCCGTCGGGGCCGATGGCCACGTTGCGCGGGCTGGTCAATTGCCCTTCGGCCGCGCCGCCCACGCCCGCCGGGTTGATGACCAGCGACGGCGACAGCGCCAGCTGGTTGGCCTCATACGGATCGACGATTGGCCCGGCAGCCACCGCGCCCACGCCGAAATCCCACAGGTCGGCCATCACGTCGTCGCGAATGTAGAGGCGCAGATTGTGGCGCAGCGGCCACTCGCCGGCGGTGAATGTGCCGCCGAACACCTCGCCGTACTTCTGGAAGTCGCGATAGAAGAAGATATCCCACAGCGCCTGGCGCACGCCGGAGTTGCCCAGCCCGCGCCGCGGCTCGTCGGCCGGATTGCCGAAGACGGCGTTCCACGAGAAGCGGCGATAATCTTCCATCGGCCACCACAGGAAGGTGTACTCGTGGTAGGTGTAGTTGTTGGACAGGAACGGATCGACGTTGCCCCAGTTCTTGCTGCCGACGATGACCACCGGCGACTCGGTCAGGCTTTGCGAGGCGTTGTCGCCGAAGTAGACACGGTTGGGATATTCGCGCAGGTACCAGGTGAACGGCCACGATACGTCGCTGTCGAAGGCCACCTTGATGCTCTTGTCGCCGTGGAGCCGCATGGACAGCTCCTCCAGCTGCCGCAGCACGACGCTCTTGGTGGCCGGCGCGCCGTGGGCGTAGACCATGAACTCGTTGGTGTAGTCGTAGTTGACGAAGTTGGCCATGTAGCTGAAGCGGATGGTCAGCCCGGCCAGCACGGCGAACAGGGCCAGCGTGACGACCACGCCGCGCAGCCGTCGCTCCAGCGGCCCGTAATAACGCCACCACAGCCAGGCCACGCCACCGGCCACCAGCAGCCCGCCCAGCAAGCGGCCGAGGTTCTTCAACTGGTCGACTTCCTGGCTGCCCAGCTTGATCTGCCCCAGCAGCAGCGGCCCCAGCGCGATGGCGGCCATGACGATCAGCAGGGCGGTCATGCCGATGGCGATCAGGCCATTGCGCGAGAAAAGCGACTGCCGATCCACCGACTCGACCCGCTGCCCCAGATACCAGCCGCCGAGCAGGATCATCGGGATGGTGATGTGGATACTGAGCCAGGGCATTTTTTCCCCGGCGATGCTGTAGGCGGGCCAGGCCAGCAGCGCCCACCAGATGATCGACGGCACGAAGCCGACGAACGCCGGCAGATCGACCAGCTCGCGCAGCCCATGCTCCAGCTCCAGCCCGGCCTTGACCTGGCCCAGCCGGACGAGGAACCACCAGGCGGCGGCGATCAGCAGCACGACGGCGGCGGCGATCAGCCCCGGCACGCGGCTCTGGTCGATGGGGTCGATCAGGCTGCGATTGAAGAAGTAGTTGGCCAGGCTGTAGCCCAGCATGGCCACCAGCCCGGCCAGCACCCAGAACCAGACGACGCCGTTGATGCGCCGCTGCTTCGTCCACAGATGGATGCCCGCCAGCGAGAAGATGATGGGCAGAAACTCGTAGAGCGTGGTGACGAAGAAGTAGTAGTAGCCCGGCTGACTGCCGCGCTGCACGCCGTGCTGCTCCAGCCAGTAGCCGAGCGAGCCGATGGCCCCGGTGCGCCAGCCGGCGAGGTTGGTGAAGATGGACGTGAAGAAGAACAGGAAGATGGCCGTGAAGACGAGGGCGAACCCCGGCCAGCGTTTGCGATCCCACCACAGCCCGACGAGGACGCTGATGGCCACCATGACCAGAAAGACGATTGTCGAATGGGTGACGGGCGACCCGGCGAAGGCGCTGACGCAGGTGGAATTGGTCAGGCGGCCGGCCCAGAGCGATACGGCCGACATCGTCTCCTGCCCATCAAGCACGCAGGTCCTGAGCGTGTAGTCGACCGGGTTCCAGCCGGCCACGCGGATCAGAATGGGCGAGGCCATCGGCAGGATGAGGGTCACATAGAGCATGATGATGTCGAATTCGGGGTAACCGTCGATGTGGGGCCGCATCCCGCGCACGATGAGGAACAGGCCCAGCGAGAACAGGCCAATACCGGCGACCTCGATCCAGCGGCTCAGCAGGTCGGTGGGGCTGGTGGCTTCGGCCGTCGCGGCCGTGGTGGCGTTGGGGTCGGCGGCGAATCCTTCGCTGGTGGTCGTGGCCGTTGCGTCCGCGGCCGCGTCGGCGCCCATGAACCGGTGCATGGCCAGACCCGCGCCCACCAGCACCACGCCGATCAGGGCCACCAGCAGCGGCGTGCGCAGCCGCGGCAGCACCTCGCGCAGCCACGGCGCACCGCTGACAAGGGCCAGCAGGCGCACGACGAGGAAGCTGCCGAAGATGGCGATGTAGATGAACGACGCTTCCATCGTGGCCACCATCAGCACCAGGCCGATGGTGAACCACCACAGATAGCGCGTGCGGCGCTCGCGGATATAGCTCCAGGTGGCGATGAAGACGATCATCGCGAAGACGATCAGATAGACGTCGTGGCGAATGTAGCGCGAATAGTAGCTGACGTAGGGGGAGATGAGCAGCATGAACGAGGCGAACAGCGCCCCGCGGCGGCCGAGCCAGCCGCGCAGGAACCAGGGCATCAGCACCAGCAGCACGCCCAGGATGGCGTCGGGGATGCGCGAGGCGAAGTCGCTGTCGCCGAACAGCCAGTAGGACAGGGCGGTGGCGTGGAAGAGCGTCGGCCCGTGCATCAGCGGCGTGTGGACGTAGCCGTCGCCGTTGTAGAACTGGTAGGAATATTGCGTGTGCAGGCTCTCGTCATGGCTGACCACGCGATCGCCCAGCATGTAGAAGCGGGTGACGATGGCGAGGATCATGAACGTCAGATAGATCGCCTTTTCCCAGTCGATATTGAGCGCGGCAATGAGCGGCCGCGACAGGAAATCGTCGGGGGCGTCGTCTTCGGGGGCAGGCAAGGTAGTCAGCTCAGTCATGGCAAGTTCCGTGTGTCAAGACCTGACAGGTGGGCGATGAACGCTACTCATGAAGGAAGGAGTTTTGTCGCCCACCTGTCAGGTCTGGAGATTTCTTCTCTCAATGATCCACCGTTCCGGCGAGCGGGGCGGGGGTGGGCGCGACAGACGCGCTCGTGATGGTGGCCGTTCGCGGGTCGGGCGCGGCCGTCGCGTCGAAGCCAATCGCTTGCAGCGACCGTCTGGTCGCCGACCGCCCGGTCGCCGACGGGCCGGCGGCCATGGCCGGGGCGACGACGGCGGCGATGGTGGCCGTCGGCAATTGCAGGTCGGTTTCGCCCAGCGTCGGCGTGCCCTCGGCATAGGCAACCGGAGCGAAGAGGGCCGATCCGCGGCCGAACAGCAGCCCCAGCGCCAGCAGGCAGGTGACGACCGTCAGCGGGGCCAGCCGCCGGTAGAGCGGGGCGACGACGCGGGCGTGGGGCAGAGCGATGGCCGGGCGCAGGGCGGCCAACCGGCCGGGCGCGGGGCGCGCCGCCCGATGGACGGTTCCGCGCACCAGCGGAGCCAGCGCGCGCTCCCGCCGGACGGCCGCGCGACAATCGGGGCACTGCCCGATGTGGCGCTCCACGCGGCGGCGCTCCTCGGGCGACAGCAGCCCCAGGGCGTAATCGGCGATCAGCGAATGTGTGTGTTCACAATCCATTAGCATAAACCCAATATACACACCCACCGCGCTACAGCCTCAATCGGCCACCTCGCTCAGCTGCTCGCGCAGGGTCTTGTGGGCCAGCCGCATGCGCGATTCGGCCGTCTTGGGCGGGATGTCGAGCACCGCGCCGATCTCGGCATATTGCAGGCCGCCGTAGTAGCGCAGGATGGCCACCTCGCGCAGCTTGGGCGACAGGGCCGACACGGCGGCCCACACGGCCCGCTGCCGCTCGCTCAGCACGGCCGTTTCGTCGGGCGGCGCGGCGGCGGGGTCTTTCGGTTCGTTGCCGTCGAAGGCGTTGAGCGAGAAGGACGGCAGCCATTTGCGGCGGCGCTTGTTGCGGCAGCGGCTGACGGCGATGCGATAGAGCCAGGTCCTGAAGGCCGATTTGCGCGCGTCGTAATGATCCAGCCGCCGGAAGGCGTACTCGAAGCTGTCCTGCAGCACCTCTTCGGCGTCCTCGCGGTCGCCCAGCATGCTGTAGACGAGTCGGTAGAGCTGGCCGCTGTAGAGATCGTAGAGTTCGACGTAGGCGCTCTGCTCGCCCGACAGGCAGCGGCCGATGAGCGCAATGGCGTCGTCGGCCGCGCTTCCGTCAAGCGGGAAATCGATCTCGTTCAGCAAGGTTGACTCGTTCATTCGCCCCTTGCCAGATCGCTGCGCACCCAAAGCACGATACGCCGGTCGTCGGTGGCCGCCGTCGATTCGCGGAACAACCACCATTTCAGCGCGTCGGACACCATCACCGGCCCCACGTTGGGCACTTCGCGCCGCTCCAGCCCGAAATCGGCGCCGAAATAGTCGTTGGACAGGGACGGCTCGGCGTCGATAGGGGTGATGATCACGTCGGCCGACGTGTTGATCGGCAGCGCCGGGCCGTATTCAAATCCGGCGAAATCGCGCAAATACCAGCGCAGCACCGGCGATTCGACCTGACCGGCGATGGTCAGGTCGCGCGGCGAATTGACCAGCTGCCGCGAGATGTCCTGCAGCAGGGGGATGAGCAGGCTCACGTCGTCGTCGGTGCCGGTCTGCACCCAGCGCTCGCGGGGGTCATTGGCCCCCAGACGGCTGAGCTGCCACGCCGTGCCCCAGTGCCAGAAGAGGAGCAGCCCCACCGCGCCGGCCAGCAGGCCGCGCCGGGCCGCCGGGCTTTCCCAGGCCATGGCCAGCAGCACGGCCGCCCCGGCCAGCACGAAGGCCAGCATCGACAGGGCGATGAGCATGGCGTTTTCGCCGCTCAGCAGGTTGAGGCGAGCCAATCGTCCCGTGGCGACCAGCAGCAGCGCCCCCAGGCCGAGGATGGCGACGGCAGTGTAGAGGGTCGTGTGCCGGCCGATGACCGGGGTCGGGTCAGCTTGTCGGGCGATCTCGGCCGCCAGCAGCCCAATCAGCAGGCAGGCGGGCAGGATGGCGGCGGTGACGTTGACCATCGTCCCCGATTGCAGGACGACCAGCGCCGCCGTCACGGCCAGCCAGACGGCCGGGCCGCGGCCGCGATTGCGCACCCGCAGGCACCAGACGGCGGCAGGCACGCCCAGCACATAAACCGCCGGATCATAGCGCAGCAGCGCCAACAGCGGCGAGACGGCCGCGCTCGCGTCGGTGGGCAGGCCGAACTGCCCCAGCCACGTCGGGAATATCCGCAGCGCCGCCCCCAGCCCGGCCGGGAACAGCAGCATGCTGGTGGAGACGGCGGCAAATGTAATCGCGGCGGCGATGGCCATATAGCGCAACCTGGACAGGTTGCGTTCTTCTCCCCCCGCCAACCCCGCGATCACCAGCCCCACCAGCCCCGTATAAAACAGCGGCGCGCTCGCCAGCCCCAGCCCCAGCCCGGCCCCGGCCAGGACGGTCGAGCGACGGTCGCGGCCGTTCCACGTCACGGCGATCAGCAGCAGCGCAAACAGCGCGATGGCGTCGCCGCCGGCCGTGCGCGACACGGCCACCAGCAGCGGCGACACGGCCAGGAACAGCCCCGCCCCCAGCCACGCCACCGGCCGCACGCGGCCGCGCATGAGCCAGACGAGCAGCACGGTCAGCAGCCCGAACACGGCGGGCACGAAGCGCGCCGCCACGTCGCCGCTCGCGCCGAGGGACATGACCAGATGGGTGAAGGCGAAGTAGGCCGGGCTGCTCACCGCCACGTCGAGCGGCGCGGCCGACCAGAACTGCCAGTTGGCCAGCGCCGCCGTGGCCTCGGCCGCCGAGAGGGGCAGCCGCGCCAGATCGCCGAAGCGCAGCCACGCGGCCAGGATGGCGATGGGGAGCATCAGGCC
>DAOMSB010000118.1:0-6963 GCA_035446145.1 Promineifilum sp. (SeqCode)
CAGGTCGGCCACATTGCGCGCCCGCAGTTGTCGCAATGTGCGCCGCGCCCCGTCGGATTCGCACTGGAACACGCCGATCGTCTCCCCCGCCGACAGCATGGCCGCCGTAATGGGGTCGTCGGTGGGGATGCTCTCCAGACCTGACAGGTGGGCGCCCGACGCTATTTGTCCAACCGAAGCCTCACTGCGCCCACCTGTCAGGTCCAGCGCATCAGCCAGCACCGTCAGGGCGCGGATGCCCAGGAAATCGAGCTTGGCCAGTCCGATGGCTTCCGCGTCGCCATGCTCATACTGCACCGCCAGGAACCCCTTGGGCGACAGCAGCAGCGGGGCCACGTCGGTCAGCGGGCCGGGGGTGATGACCACGCCGCCGGGGTGCAGGCCGGGGTGATGGGGGCGGCCGACCAGTCGCCAGGCCTCGCGCAATACGTCCTGCAACTGCGAATCGTCGAGCTGGGCCATCGCCTCCGCCAACCCGTCGGCCGAACGGCGGCGCGGGTCGGGGTGCCAGCTATGGGGCAGCACGGCCACCAGTTGGTTGATCGCCGCCTCCGGCAGCCCGCGGGCCTTGGCCGTCTCGCGCACGGCCGAGCGCGGCTGGAAGGTGTTGATCGTGCTGACCAGCGCCACCCGATCCGCGCCCCAGGTGCGGCGGACGTAATCGAGTATCTCGTCGCGGCGGCGGCTGCAAAAGTCGAGGTCGATGTCGGGCGGATTGCGCCGGGCGGGATTGAGGAAGCGCTCGAACAGCAGGTCGTGGGCCACCGGATCGACCGTGGTGATGCCCAGGCAGTAGGCGGCCAGCGAGTTGGCCACGCTGCCACGCGTGCCGGCCGGAATCCCCGCCGCGCGGGCGAAGCGTACCACGTCGGCCACCACCAGGAAAAGCGGCGCAAAGCCGGATTGGGCGATGATCGCCGTCTCATGGGCCAGGCGGCCGGCCACCGCGGGCGGGGCGGGATCGCCATAGCGGGCGGCCATGCCCACTGCCGCCGCCTCGCGCAGCGCCCGCACCGGGTCGGCGACACCCACCGACGGCCAGATGGCGCGGCCGTCGGGCAGCGCCTCCCCGCATTGCGCGGCCACCTCGCCCGCGGCATTGAGCAGCTCCGGCCGGTTGGCCCAGGCGGCGGCGAAGGCGGCCGGGTCGGGCCATTCGACGGGCGAATCGGGGTCGCCGCCGTCGGGCAGCCGGCCGGGATCGACCGCTTCCACACGGCAGTTGGCGTCGATGGCGGCCATGAGGCGCAGCAGCGGCCGATCGTCGGGCGACAGGCAGAAGATGGGCTGGACGGCGGCCGCGCGCAGGCCAAAGCGTTGGGCCAGGGCGACGATTTCGCCGGCGAGGGGCGCATGGCCGGTCACTAAATCCGGCCCGACGGCGAGGCACAACTGCTCGCCATACAACCCGCCCAGCCGGGACACGTAGCGGGTGGCGGCGGCCGCTTGCCCGGCCCGCAGATAGCGCTCCAGCCAACCGGTGCGGCCGCCGCTGAGGGCGATCAGCCCGGCGGTGTTGTCGCGCAGTTCGTCCCAGGAGAAGCCGCCGCGGGCGCGACGGCCGCGGTCGGGGTCGGACTGATAGAGCGAGGAGAGGCGGCACAGCGAGCGATAGCCCGGCGGCCCGGCAGCCAGCAGCACCAGGCAGCCGAGGGGATTGCCCGTGTCGGGGGCCATCTCCCCCGGCGGCGGGGCGACGGAAACGGTCATACCGGTGATGGGGCGGATGCCCTCGGCGCGGCAGGCGCGGGCGAAGGCGACCGCGCCGAACAGGGCGTTGCTGTCGGTCAGGGCCAGCGCGCGCAAGCCGTCGGCCCTGGCGCGGGCGGCCAACTCCTCCGGCGCGCCGATGCCGCCCAGCAAGGAATAGTGGGAGTGGGCGTGAAGATGGGTGAAGTCCGGCGGCAGGGCGGTCATGGGGTGTGGGGGGATTATAGAGTGACGGGGGGCGAGTGACGAGTGACGAGTGGTCAGTGGCCCGCAGCCAGTGGCCAGACGGATCGGAAGCCGTTCTGCCCGCGTGAATCCGTGAAAATCCGTGTCATCCGTGTTCTATTCCTCTCATTGACAACCGGGAACATCTGTTCTATTCTACCACCATGGATGCACTCATCAAATTGCAGGAAATCGCTGTGCATATGGGGCTGGAGCCGGCCGAAGAGGTGGCGGCGGGCGGCCGTCAACCGACGGTTGAGAAAGGGAGAAAGGGAGCAGGGGAGAAAGGGGGAAAGGGAGAGTCGATCATCCCTTCACCTCTTCCCCCTCTCTCCCTTTCTCCCCCTCACCCCTTCACCCCTGCTCCCCCGCCCCCCTGTTCCCCTTCCTCACTGGGCGTGACCAACGTCCACCTGCCCAACGGCAAGATGATGCCCCTGCTGAAGACGATGATGACCACCGCCTGCGAGCGCAACTGCTTCTATTGCCCCTTTCGCGCCGGGCGCAGCGCCACCCGCCGGGTGACGTTCTCGCCCGACGAGATGGCCCGCGCCTTCCACGACATGGGCCGCGCCGGGGTGGTCGACGGGCTGTTCCTGAGCAGCGGCATCATCGGCGGCGGCGTGCGCGCCCAGGACAAGCTGCTCGACACGGTGGAGATCGTCCGCCGCCAGGGCTATCGCGGCTACATCCATCTGAAGATCATGCCCGGCGCCGAGCGCGACCAGGTGCTGCGGGCGATGCAGCTGGCCGACCGGCTGTCGATCAACCTGGAAGGGCCGACGCCGGAGCGGCTGGCGCGGCTGGCCCCGAAGAAGCAGTTCATCGAGGAGCTGCTGCCGCCGCTGCGCTGGATGGAGGAGATTCGCCGCGAGCGACCGGCGCACGAGAATGTGAAAGGGCGCTGGCCGTCATCGGCGACCCAGTTTGTGGTCGGCGCGGCCGATGAGAGCGACCTCGAATTGCTGAGCGCCACCCACCATCTGACCCACGCCGCCGGCCTGCGGCGAGCCTACTTCTCCGCCTTCCACCCCCTGCGCGACACGCCGTTGGAGAATCACCCGGCCGAGAACCCCTGGCGCGAACATCGGCTCTATCAGGCCTCGTTCCTGTTCCGCGACTATGGTTTCGACCTGGAAGAGATGCCGTTCGACGACCAGGGCCGCCTGCCGCTGGACACCGACCCCAAGCGGGCCTGGGCAGCCGTGCATCTGGGCGATGCGCCGGTGGAGCTGAACCGCGCCGATCGCGAGGAGCTGCTGCGCGTGCCGGGCATCGGCCCGAAGGGCGCGGCGGCGATTCTGGCGGCACGGCGGCGGGCGACGCTGCGCTCGGTGGACGAACTGCGCCAAATCGGCGTGCGCACCAAGGGCATCGAGCCGTTTGTGCTGCTCGACGGGCGGCGGCCGGAGTATCAGATGCGGCTGTTTACTTGAATTACGAATTACGAATTACGAATTACGAATTGGGAGCGACGAGCGACGCTCTTCACTCGTCGTTCGTAGTTCGTCACTCGTCACTACAAGGAGACTCAATGGACATCGCATCAATCCTCATTTCCCAATATCTGGCGTCGCTGAAGATGCTGGAGCAGCTGATCGTGGCCTGCCCGGAGGCGCTGTGGAACGACCCGGCCGACCGCAACCCGACGTGGCATCTGGCTTATCATACGGTTTATTTCGTCGAGGAGTATCTGGCTGATTCGTATGAGACGTTTCGGCCGTGGGCGGGCCACCGGCGCGGCTATGAGGAGTTCCCGCTGCCGCCGAACGCCGATCCGTATGACAAGGCGGCCGTGCTGGGCTATCTGGCCTATGCCCGCGAGCACGTGAAGGAGCGGCTGCCGGTCTACACGCTGGGACAGGGCAACGACCCGGAATATACGGGGCTGGAGTTGCAGATCTACAACATTCGCCACATCATGCAGCACACCGGCGAGCTGGGCGAACGGCTCGGCCGCGCCGCCGGGGTGGAGCTGGATTGGGTGGGGAAGGTTTATGAGTAAAGCGATTTGGCAAATCGCGCCATAAACCAGAGTAAAGCGATTTGGCAAATCGCACCATAAACCAGAGTAAAGCGATTTGGCAAATCGCGCCATAAACCAGAGTAAAGCGATTTGGCAAATCGCGCCACAGGCCGGATTCGGGAGAAAATAACCCATGACCACACTACAACCCCAAGGATACCTCGCCACCCCGGCCGACGGGGCTACCCCGGCGGCGGGAACCGGCGCGCCCGTGCTGGTGCTCCACGCCTGGTGGGGCCTCAACGACGACGTGCGCGCCTATTGCGACCGGCTGGCGGCGGCCGGATTTACGGCTTTTGCGGCCGACATCTATCGTGGGCAGGTGACCGACACCATCGCCGGGGCGGAGGCGCTGAGCAAGGCGCTGGATGGGGAAGCGGCCGTGGCCGACACGCTGGCCGCCGTCGAATACCTCTATGAGCGGGCCGGGCGGCCGTCGGGCGGCGTGGCCGTGGTCGGCTTCTCGCTGGGGGCATGGCTGGCGCTGGAGGCGTCGATCGCTGCCGCGGAGTATGTGCGGGCGGTTGTGGTCTATTACGGCACCGGACGGGATGATTATAATGGCTCCAAAGCCGCCTATTTGGGCCACTACGCCGCGAATGACCCGTATGAGGAGCCTGATTATGTCGACGCGGTGGAGGCGGCCTTGCGGCGCGAAAATCGGCCGGTGACGTTTCATCATTATCCGAACACGGGCCATTGGTTCGCCGAGCCGAGCCGCGCGGATGCCTATGACCCGGCGGCGGCCGAACTGGCCTGGGAGCGGACGGTGGCGTTTTTGGGGAAATAGGGGCGCGCCGGTTGCGAAATGGGCGAGAAATTGCTAAGCTAGGCTCATGTTGACCGCCTATATCCATGCAGCCATGACCGCCGCCCGCTACGAGATTCTTGAGGACGGAACTTACTACGGTGAGATTCCGGGGTTGCCCGGCGTCCTGGCGACGGCCGAAACGCTGGAGGCTTGCCGCGACGAGTTGCAGGACGTGCTGGAGGGGTGGATCATCCTCGGTTTGCGCCTTGGCCACTCGTTTCCCACGGCCGGCGGCGTTGATCTGATGGCGGAAATGGAAGCCGCCTGATGCCGTCGGTGGGGCGCAACCTGTCGAGGTTGCGCGGGCGAAGAGGCAATCTGGACAGATTGCGCTACACTTCAGCTTGATGGAACCGGAGAACACCCGTTATATCGGCGAGGTCATCACCGTCGAGTTCGACCGGCCGCCGCTGTTCAGCAAGCGGCCGCACTGCCCCGACCGGTTCCTCTGGCGCGGGGAGGCGCACGCCGTCGTCGAGGTGCTGAGCCAGCGGGTGGATTTCGGCCGCCGGGGGCGGATGAGCATGAACATGCAGCCGGAGCACGCGGCGCGGGCGGCCATCCACGGCTCGTGGGGCGTGGGGCGCTACTATTTCACGGTGCGCACGGCGGCGGGGCGGGCGTTTGAGCTGTATTACGACCGCGCCCCCAAGGGCAGCGACCGGCCCGAAGGGTCGTGGTTCCTCAGATATGAGATTGTGGAAGACAGCCATTGACCAGGGGAGAAGGGGAGAAAGGGGGAAGGAGAGAAGGGGAGAAAGGGAGAAAGGGGGAAGGGGTGCAAGACTGCCCCACTGACCCACTGACCCACTGCCCCACTGCCCCACTGCCCCACTGCCCCACTGACCTACCGACCCACTGCCCCACCGACCTACTGCCCGCTAACCACCGCAGCGGCCACTTTCGGCCGATTGAGCACCACGATCCCGCCGATGATGAGCGCCGTGCCCGCGGCCATCACCGGCGTGATGCGCTCGCCCAGAAACAGCACCCCGCCCACCGCGGCCACCACCGGCAGCACGTAGGACGAAAGCGAGGCCGACGTGGCTCCGAAGCGCTGATTGACCCACTGGAACAGCGTCAACCCGCCGAACGTTGACGCCACGGCCGAATAGACCAGACCGGCCGCCCCAGTGCGGGTCACGGCCGACAGATCAAGCCCGACAAACAGCAGCGACAGCGGGGCGACGACGGCCACGGCCACCAGCGTGCGCGCGGTGCTCAGGCTGAAGGTGTCGTGGTCGGCGCAGCGGCGACGGATGTAGATGATCATCAGGGCGTCACTCAGGATCGCCCCAAGAGCCAGCGCGTAGCCGATGGGGCTGCCGGCGACGCCGGGCAAGCCGCTCTCGCCGCGCAGCACCAGCAGCGCCGCGCCGGTCAACGCCAGGCCGATGCCCGCTGCCTTGCGCGGCGACAGCGGCTCGTCGGGCAGCAGGAAATGGGCCAGCAGGACGACGACGGCCGGGGTGATGGTCAGCAGCAGCGCCGTGACCCCCGCCGACAGGTAGCGCAGCGAGGCGATGGTGCCGATCATGGGCAGGGCGGTGCTGAAGACGCCCAGCATGACGCCGTCGCGCCACAGCGCGCGGCCGGCCGGCAGGCGGCGGGGCCGGCCGCGCAGGGCGGCTCCGGCATAGACCCCGGCAAAGAGGATCAGGCTGATGGCCAGCCGCAACCAGATGTAGGTCGTGGGTTCCATCTGGCCGACGGCATAGCGGGAGACGATGAGCGACGACCCGAATAACAGGCCGGTGAGCAGGACATAGGGCAGGGCGGATGGGGACATGGGGAGAATTACGAATTACGAATTACGAATTACGAATTGGGAATTGGAATTGGGAATTGGGAACAGGAATTGGGGGAAAGTGTAAACTAGTTTATAGCAGCCGGGTTGGGAGTGAGTATACTGGTAAATAGAGGCGATGGCACAAGGATGCGTACCACGAAACCATCCGTGCCGTCAGTCATGGTCGGTTTGAGCCTTGGGTTCGCGGCCATTCCGTCGACGGGCATGCCAGGCCCGTGCGCGGAACCGGGGCAGATGTTCGTCCTTTGCGGCGAACGTGGAGTCACAATCCGAATACATTAAAAACCGGGATCGGTCTTTGTCGTTGGGCGGCCGAGTTCGCGTTGCCCGCAGGCTTGATTCGCTCCGCGCCAGGGGCGAGAAGTGTCAACCGCGGTTGAC
>DAOMSB010000119.1:0-6951 GCA_035446145.1 Promineifilum sp. (SeqCode)
TGGCCATGCCCATCAGCATCATGCCGCTCAGCGAGAACAGCATGAGCATGTAGAACTCAGGCCGGTCGTGGCCGGTGCGCTGCAGGTAGTTGACCGACAGCAGCACGGTCAGGATGCCGGTCAGGGCGAAGATGACGTTCAGGGCCACGGCGAAATTGTCGGCCACCAGCATGGGCTGGCCGCCGGAGACGCTGAACGCGCTGCGGCCGTCGTTCCACAGAAGCAGCGACGTGACCAACGAGCCGATCAGCCCGGCAATCGTCAGCACCGGCGCCCAGCGGCGGGAACGCTCTCCGTTCGCGAGCAGGTCGACGATCATCAGCAGCAGGCCCGTGCCGGCCACAAATATGAATGGCCACAGGACGGAATAGTCGATAAATGGCGGTTGAAACTCCATATGAAACCTCATAAGTAGTAAACCACAAATTTCATAAATTTCACAGGATTAACGCTATCAATCCCACGGCGATTATAACCCATGGTCTTAAAGATGAGAAAACCAGGGAAGCTTGATCGATCAAGATGGGATTCACGCGAATGAATCATCGCGCCGACCTACATTGAGCCGCATCATTGGAAGCGGCCAGACCTGACAGGTGGGCGCTCCAACGCACCTGCTGAAGAAAGGGCCTTGTCGCGCCCACCTGTCAGGTCTTTTTGGTCAAGTGGCGACTACTGAAAAACCCTGGCCGTCCACTCTCTCAACTTGACAACCGACCCAGGAAGCGGTCAAATAAGCCTGAAAGGCTGGCTAACAATGAATCAGGGGCGCTCAACCCCTCGCGCGAACAATCCCGACAATCAGGCTTGCAGTTCAATCAATATCACACAAGGAGTATGATCATGTCAGACAGTTGGCTCACCACGCTTATTACCGACACCCCACAGGAAGGGTTCGAGCTTGCCATCACGCTCAGCCGTCGCGGCGTCAAATATACCCAGCCGGACGTAGCGGTGCTGAAGCAGCTCCGGCCGGAGTATGCGAACTCGGCCGATTCACTCACCGCAGCGTCGCAAGTCATCGCCATCAATTTCCAGACCGTCGCCGCCGCGAATAATTACTGGCGCAAGTAATGCGCCGGGCCGCGCCTGATATTTCGTTCATATCGTCGCCGCCCCAGGCGCGGCCGGCCTTCCCCAAAACACCCGCCAACCAGGAAACTTCATCATGACCATGACGTGGATATATCTCGGCATCGCCATCGTTTCTGAAGTGATAGCAACTTCGTTCCTGAAATTGAGTGACGGCTTCACCAAATTATGGCCGTCGGTCGTTGTGGTGATCGGCTATGGGCTGGCGTTCTTCTTCCTCTCCCTGACCTTGCGCTCCATGTCGATTGGGGTTGCCTATGCCGTCTGGTCGGGCGTGGGCATTGTGCTGACGGCGCTCATCGCCTGGGTGGCGTTCGGGCAGAAGCTCGACGCGGCCGGGTTCGTGGGCATCGGGCTTATCATCGCCGGAGTGATTGTTCTCAATTTGTTTTCGAAATCGGCGGGGCATTAGGGCGACGTCGGTCAATCCGGCAGGGCCCACGCCGGGCAGAGACGGGCTGCCCGACAAGCGTCATAGTTGTTCAACGATCTGCGACCCCAATCGGCAGGGCAGCATCGATTGCCCGATCCGAAAATCCAAAAAACCGGCCGACCTCTCTTCAGCTTGCAGCAGCATCATGCTACAATGATGCTGTTGATTCCACAGGAGCATCATGATCAGGCCGCCCAGTGGAACAGTCACCTTCCTCTTCAGCGACATCGAAGGGAGTACGCCCTTGTGGGAGCGCCACCCCAAATCGATGGAGGCAGCGTTGCCGCGCCACGATGATATCCTGCGTCAGGCCATCACCATCCATAACGGCTACGTCTTCAAAACTGTCGGCGATGCCTTCTGTGCCGCCTTTAGTCGCCCCGACGACGCACTGGCAGCAGCGATTGAAGCCCAGCGCCGATTGAGCAATGAACCCTGGCCGGCGGATATCGGCCAACTACGGGCGCGCATCGGGATCCATAGCGGCACGGCCGTCGAGCGCGAGAGCGACTACTTTGGGCCGGCTGTCAACCGGGCGGCGCGGATCGAGGCGGCCGCTCACGGTGGACAAATCCTCCTCTCGCAAGCTGTTGAGCGGCTCCTGGGGGGTGAGCTGCCGGAAGGCATCGACCTCATCGATCTGGGCGAGCACAGACTCAAAGGGTTGGGGCGCCCGGAAAGGCTCTTCCAGGTTACGGCCGTCGATCTGCAAAGCGATTTCCCATCTCTCGCCCTTGATCGACAGCGGACGAACTTGCCTGCGGGTGAGGTGGAGCTATTCGGCCGCGACAGGGAACTGACGGAACTGGTGAGCCTGCTGGCGGGTCGTCGCGTCCGTCTGGTCACATTAACCGGGCCGGGAGGTGTGGGCAAGACATCCCTGGCCCTGAAGGCCGCCATTGCCCTTTTGCCCCACTTCCCCGATGGCGTCTACCAGGTTCTGCTAACATCGCTGGGCAACCCGACGGCTGTACCTTCCGCGGTGGCCGCGGTGTTGGGGGCGCGCGAAATGCCGGACAAACCGCCGGCCGAGGTCGTGCGCGACGTCTTGCGGGAGAAACATCTCCTCTTGCTCATGGATAATTTTGAACACATTTTGCCGGCAGCCGGTCATCTGAGCGAGTGGCTGGCCGTGGCTCCCGGTCTGGTCGTGTTGTCAACCAGCCGCTCACCTCTCAGGCTGCGGGGAGAACATGAGTTCCCGATCGCGCCCTTGCCGACGCCCGATCTCATCACGGATCCGACGATGCTGGGGCATGAGGCCGCTATTGCTCTCTTCATGGAGCGCGCCCGCGCCGTCCGTCCGGGCCTCGCGCTGACGGCCGCCAACGCCGGGGTTGTCTCGGCTATCTGCCGGCGACTGGAAGGGCTGCCCCTGGCGATTGAATTGGCTGCGGCCCGCGCCCGGTTGCTGCCGCTGCCGGATCTGCTGCGGCGGCTGGAAAGCGCCTTGCCCGTCCTCGTTGGCGGCCCACGCGATTCCCCGGAGCGACAACGCAGCCTGCGCGAAACCATCGCCTGGAGTTACCGCTTGCTGGCTCCCGGGCAACAACGACTCTTTCGATCCCTGGCTGCCTTCCGGGGTGGGTTCTCGCTGGAGGAAGTGGCCGCCATTTGCGAGACAGGCACGCCGCTCGACGCGCTCGAAGGGTTGGAGCCGTTAGCCGCTCAAAGCTTGATTCGGGCCGATGAAACCGGCAGCGATGCTCGTTTCACCATGCTGGAAACGGTGCGCGAGTTTGCGCTGGAGGAGTTGACGGCCGCGGGCGAAATGGAATACGTCAGAAGCCGCCACCTGGACTATTTTACCGATCTGGCTCGCCAATTGAGCGACGCTATGCGCGGCAATGAATACCAGGTCTGGTTTAACCGGCTGAACGCTGAGCAAGACAATGTCCGTTATGCGCTGCAATGGGCGTTGGACGACAATCGCTCGTCTGCCATCGCCGAGCGAGGGGCCTGGCTGGCCGGCTATCTGGGGTTCTTCTGGCTGTTCGGAAATTCGATCGATGAAGCCCGGCGAACTTTCAAGCGAGCTGTTGAGCGCGTCAGCCGGCCCTGTCCGGCCCGAGCCAAGGCTCTGGTGGGCGCGGGTATCTTCGCCTGGCAAACGGGCGAGTACGCCGCGGCCGAAACCTGGCTCCATGAAGGCCTGGCCATCTGGCGATCCGTCTCTTATCCCAATGAATTGGCCGACGCGACTCATATGACCGGCCATCTGGAATTCGATCGTCGCCGATATGAACCGGCGCGTGCGCTGTTTGCCGAAAGCCTCGACCTGTTCAAGTCTCTCGGCAATGCCGTCCAGGTCGCCACCCTCACCGCCGATCTGGGGTTGGTAGCCATGCAACAGGCCGATTACCCACTGGCCGAAGCCTGTTATCAGGAAGCGCTCAGCAAATATCGTCAGAACGACATCCCGGAGGCTCTCAGTGACGTGCTATACAGGTTGGGTGACCTCTATCGGCTTCGGAACGACATCGACGGCGCGGCGGCATATTATCAGGAGAGTCTGGATCGGATTCGACCGCTTAACTACAAGCTCGGCATCGCCTGCGGACTGCACAAACTGGGACAAGTGGCGCGATTGACCGGGCAGCCGCAAATTGCCCGCGATCGCCTGCGCGAAGCGCTCGTGCTGCAGCACGAAGTTGCCAACAAGCAAGGGATCGTCGAGTGTCTGGCGGCGCTGGGAGGTCTGGCGCTGGAAGACAGCCAAATCGGGAGGGCTGTCCAGCTGCTTGGCGCGGCGGAAGCGCTGCTCGCCGAGCTTGATGCGCCGCTCTCTCCCCCGGATCGCGATCAGTTGCTGCGCGATGTGGCGGCCGTTCGTGAAGCCGTCGGAGCGGGCAACTATCACGGGCCGGTTGACACGGGAAACCCGCTCTCGTGGGAGTCGGCCGTAGAGTTGGGGCTACAGGTGCAGTCTTCGGACTGACATCAACCTTCCAGGTTCTCGGGGTCTTTCGTCGCCGGGCGATGTTCCGGTTCACCCGGCAGCCGCGCAAACGGCCGCTGCTGGATGATCGTCTGCTCCGGCAAACACTGCACGAAGTTGAAGGCGGGCATGGCGGCGTGGTCGGCGCGAATCATCTCTTCGGTCGGCCAGGTGGTGAAGCCGGCAAAGGTGCTGGCGACGGCGCAATAGAGGATACCGTCGCGGATGGTCTGCATGGAGTTGTGGATGTGGCCGTAGAAGACGCCCCGCAGCCGGCCGCGGGCGGGCAATAGCGCCTGGTGCATCTCCTCGCCGTTGAAAATGAGCATGTTGGCGTCCATCCACGGCGCGTTGAGGCGCAGGGCAGGGTAGTGGGTGAAGACGCACAGCGGCGGGCCGTCGGGCGTGGCCTCGGCCCGCAGCACGTCCATCTGTTGCGGGGAAAGCAGGCCGTGGGGGTCGATCTGGTCCGGGCCGCGGGCGTCCAGCACCAGAAAGCGCTCGCCGCGCACCTCGAAAGTATAGGAGAGCGTGTCGGTTCCCGGCTGGCAATCGACCTTCGGCCCCATGTTCAAATAGCGATGGATATCGGCCGAGCGGTCATGGTTGCCGGTGCAATAGTAGATGGGAATTTCCAGCGCGGCGAAAGTTTCGGCCGCCAGCCGGTAGGCGGCTTGGGTCGGATGCGTCGTCACATCGCCGGTGTGGATCACAAAATCAGGCCGCGTCGGCAGGCGGTTGAGCATATCGATCACGTGCCGCGCGTAGGGCAGCGACCGATGGCCTTGCCGCCTGTACTCCTCCGTCGGACCGAAATGGGTGTCGCTGAGATGGACGAAGTAGACCGGTTCCATGATGACGAAATACGAGATACGAAATGCGAGATACGAGAGCGCCTCCAAACTCGTATCTCGTATTTCGTATCTCGTATCTTGCTAAGGTGCGACCGCCAGGAGCGCGCTGCCGATATCGTTGACCAGAGTGTTGACTGTGCTGTCCATCAGGTGGAAGTAGCCCGCGGGAGCGATGCCGATCCAGAAGATGAAGACCAGGAAGGCCAGCAAAACCGCCAGCTCGCGGCGATTCATGGGCGGCAGGGTGCGTACTTCGTCGGTCGTCATCGGCCCCATGAACAGGCGCTGGAAGAACCACAGCAGATAAACGGCGGCCAGGATGACGCCGGTGGTGGCGAAGGCGGTGTAGATCCACGGATGCGGGCCAAGCGATTCCGCGCCCATCGAGCCGAGCAGGATGGTGAACTCGCCGACGAAGCCGTTCAATCCCGGCAGGCCCATGCTCGACAGCACGATGATGAGCGACAGAGCGCTGAACAAAGGCATGACCGACCAGACGCCGCCGTAGACCGACATCTCGCGCTTGTGGGTGCGCTCATAGAGCATGCCGACGACGAAGAACAGCGCGCCCGTGCTCAGGCCGTGGTTGACGCCCTGCAGGATGCCGCCCTGGATGCCGGCGCTATTGAGCGAGAAGATGCCCAGCGTGACGAAGCCAAGGTGGCTGATACTGGAGTAGGCGACCAGCTTCTTGGCGTCCGTCTGGGCAAAGGAGACGATGGCCCCGTAGATGATGCCGATGATGGCCAGCACGGCGATGATCGGCGCGTAGTGGCTGGATGCCTCCGGGAACAGCGGCAGATTGAAGCGCATGAAGCCGTAGGTGCCCATCTTCAGCAGCACACCGGCCAGGATGATGGATCCGGCCGTGGGCGCTTCGGTGTGGGCGTCGGGCAGCCACGAATGGAACGGGAAAACCGGCACCTTGATGGCGAAGGCCACGAAGAAGGCGATGAACAGCAGGTTCTGGGCGTGGGCGAAGGCCTCGCGCCCGGCGATTAGGTCGGGCAGGGCGAAGGTCTGGTTGGTGATACCCATATAGAGGATGGCGACGAGCATCAGCAGCGACCCGGCCATCGTGTAGAGGAAGAACTTGATCGACGCATAGACACGCCGTGCGCCACCCCAGATGCCGAT
The DNA here is from genome assembly GCA_035446145.1 of Promineifilum sp. (SeqCode). Taxonomy (GTDB): domain Bacteria; phylum Chloroflexota; class Anaerolineae; order Promineifilales; family Promineifilaceae; genus Promineifilum. The sequence goes on from DAOMSB010000119.1 coordinate 6,455, forward strand.
CAGGAAATACATCGGCACCAGCGTGAACTCCCAGAACACGTAGAACAGGAACAGGTCCTGGGCCAGGAAGACGCCGAGCATGCCCATCTCCAGCAGCAGCATGAAGATATAGTAGGCCTTGAGCTGGGTTTGGATGGCGCTCCATGACCCGATGGTGGCCAGCAGAGAGATGAACGTCGTCAGCAGCACCATGAGGATGCTGAGGCCGTCCACGCCCATGAAGTAGCTGATGCCCCATGATGGGATCCAGTCGACGCGGTCGATGAGCTGCAGCGCCGGATTGGTCGCGTCGAACCGGAACAGGACGAACAGCGACATCGCAAACGTGACGGCCGAGGCCGCAATGGCGATCCACTTGATCGTGTCACGATTCGAGCCGTCTTCCGACTCTTTTACGAATAATATTGCCAGAACACCGACCAGGGGAAGGAAGGTGAGTATCGTTAGCAACCAGTTCATAATTCCCCAATCTCCTAATTTGCCATGAACAGGAAATA
>DAOMSB010000120.1:0-6854 GCA_035446145.1 Promineifilum sp. (SeqCode)
TTAATATCAAATTAATGCTATAATCCTAGATCGCGTGATTAACGTTTATTCGGGACATAAAATTGACATATCGACGTTTGCCGATATAATTAGAATCATAAATTGTTCGTCGAGAACGTGATTAAGAGCGCTGGCAAACCGCCCAGACGCTCTTTTGTGCGTTTAACCACCGGATAATCTGGCAAACGGTCATAATTTACATAGTCGGTACCGCGCTTTTCCCCGAAGGGTAGAGCCTTAGTGATTTTTTGGGAGGTCATTAGTGGAGACAACCGATTTCCGCTCGCTACGCGTCAGCCTGGCATCTCCGGAGCAAATTCGCTCCTGGTCATATGGTGAGGTCACCAAACCTGAAACAATCAACTATCGCAGGTTGCGTCCTGAGAAAGATGGATTGTTCTGCGAGGCCATTTTCGGCCCCACCAGAGATTGGCAGTGTTATTGCGGTAAATACAAGAATGTCCGTTATAAGGGGATCGTTTGCGACAAGTGCGGGGTCGAGATTACCCGTTCTTCGGTACGTCGCGAGCGCCTCGGCCATATCGAGTTGGCCGCCCCGGTCGCTCATGTCTGGTACACCCGTCGGGTCCCCAGCTACATGGGCTTGTTACTCAATATTTCGCGCCGGAACCTGGACCGGGTTCTCTATTTTGCTCAATATGTAATCACGAGCGTGGACGAAGATGCCCGGCAGCGCGCTCTGAAGCGACTGGGCGAGGAATTGCAAGAAGCCGAGGCCCAGCTTGAGTCCAAGCTGCTGGAGCAACTCCAGGAATCCACCGGTGAGGCTTCCACTCGCGTCGGCGAATTGAATGCGGCTCGCGACGAGCTGATTAACACCTTCGACGACCGCATCAGCGCGCGCACTGACGAGCTGGTGCAGGAAGCCAAGGTCATCGAGCAACGTTTGACCAACCTCAAGAACGCCGCTGCTTCCGAGGATATCATCCTGTCCGGCGAGCTAATCGTCCAGAAGGGCGAAAAGGTCGGCCGCGAGCATACCGTCCAGGTGCAGGAGATTACCAAGGAACGTCTTGAATCCATCCAGAAGACGATGGAAGATGAGCAAAAGCAGGAACTGGACGAGCTGAATCGCGAGATCGAGGAATTGCAGGGTGAGATTGGCGATGCCGGTGAGGGGCTGCGTGAGCGCATGGATCAGAAGCTGGTCCGTCTCCGTCAGCAGGCTCAGGTTAACCGCGAGCAACTCGAGCAACTCATGCAGATGACCTTCCTCGATGAGAACAAGTATCGCGAATACAAGAGCAAATTCGGCAACGTCTTCCGTGCGGCCATGGGCGCCGAGGCTTTTCATGAGATTCTGCGCAACATGGATCTGGACAAGCTGTCGCGTGATTTGTGGCGTGAAGTTCGCACCAGCCGATCAAAGCAGGCCGCCAAGCGGGCCACCAAGCGCCTTCAGGTGGTCGAGGCGTTGCGCGCCAGCGCCAACCGGCCGGAGTGGATGATTCTGACCGTCTTGCCGGTGATCCCGCCCGATCTGCGCCCGATGGTGCAGTTGGACGGTGGTCGTTTCGCCACGTCGGACCTCAATGACCTGTATCGCCGCGTGATCAATCGCAACAATCGCTTGAAGAGGCTATTGGAGCTGGGCGCGCCGGACGTTATCGTCCGCAATGAGAAACGCATGTTGCAGGAAGCCGTCGATAGTCTGATCGACAACAGCCAGCGCGGTAAGGCGCTGAGCCGTCGCGGCCGTCGCGAACTAAAATCCCTGTCGGATATGCTAAAGGGCAAGAAGGGACGCTTCCGTCGCAACCTGTTGGGCAAGCGCGTCGACTACTCCGGCCGTTCGGTCATTGTGGTCGGCCCCAAACTGAAGATGGGCGAGTGCGGCTTGCCGAAGACGATGGCACTGGAACTGTTCCGGCCATTCGTTATCAGCAAGCTCGTTCAATATGGTCATGCCAGCAACGTGAAGGGCGCCAAGCGCTTCATGGAGCGCCAGCCGCCTGAGGTCTGGGAGGTGCTGGAGGAAGTGATTCAGGGACGTCCGATCCTGCTGAATCGTGCCCCCACGCTACACCGACTTGGTATCCAGGCCTTCATGCCCAAACTCGTGGAAGGCAAGGCGATCCAGCTTCACCCGTTGGTTTGTGCGGCTTTCAATGCTGACTTCGACGGCGACCAAATGGCTGTCCATGTTCCGTTGTCGGACAAGGCCGTTGAAGAGGCCAAGACCCTGATGATGGCCTCGCGCAATCTGTTGAAACCGGCCGATGGCCAGCCGATCGTTGGACCTTCCAAAGACATGGTTTTGGGTGTCTATTACATCACCATGATCCGCGACGGCCGCAAGGGTGAAGGGCGCGTGTTCAGCAGCCTGGAAGAAGTGGAGACCGCTTACGAGTTGGGCGTGGTTGATATCCATGCCAAGATTAAGGTGTTAACCAAGACCTACTGGAAGGATGATCACTCGCGCTATGCCGACGGCAAGCCGCGGACGCGCATCATTGAGACCTCGCCGGGTCGGGTCATGTTCAATCTGGCGTTGCCGGAGCAGGCGCGATTTGTCAATCGCATGCTGGACAAGGGTGGCGTTAACGCTCTTATTAATCGCGTGCATCAGGTTATCGGTGATGTGGAAACCATCGAGATGGTTGATGCCATTAAAGATATCGGTTTCCGCTTCGCGACGATTTCCGGCACGACGGTTGCCGTCGCCGACCTGACGATCCCGGAACAGCGGACTGAAATTCTCTCCACCGCGCGCAAGCGCGTCGACGAGATTGACCGCCAGTTCCGTCGCGGCCTGTTGACCGAAGAGGAGCAGTATCAGCGCACGATCGAGCAATGGAACGACGCCAAGGATCAGGTGGCCGACGCCGTGAAGCAGGCGATGGATCCGCATGGGCCGTTGGCGATCATGGCGCTGTCCGGCGCGGGTAAGGGTGGCTTTGGCCCCATCACCCAGTTGGCCGGCATGCGTGGTCTGATGGCTGATCCGCAAGGTCGCATTATCCCGGTGCCCATTCAGTCCAACTTCCGGCAAGGGTTGGAAGCGCTGGAGTACTTCATCTCCACCCATGGTGCGCGCAAGGGTCTGGCCGATACGGCTCTGCGCACGGCCGACGCCGGGTACCTGACTCGCCGGCTTGTGGACGTGGCGCAGGACATCATCATCATGGAAGAGGATTGCGGCACGGAAAAGGGCATCTATGTCCGTCGTGTCGACAACTTCGGCAAGCAGACTCTGGCCGAGCGCTTAATCGGCCGTGTTGCGGCCGAGTCGATCGTGGACCCGGAGACGGGCGAAATCCTGATCGAGAAGGGCGATTACTTCACCACTGAAAAGGCAGATGCTGTTGACGGGATCAAGGTTGCCGAGGTTTATGTCCACTCGCCTATGACCTGTGAGCTACGGCTCGGCATCTGCCGCAAATGCTACGGCACGGACCTGGCTCGCGGCAAGCCTGTGGATTTGGGCGTCGCCGTCGGTATCGTCGCCGCGCAGTCCATTGGTGAGCCGGGCACGCAATTGACGTTGCGTACCTTCCACACCGGCGGTACGGCTTCGGCCGGTGGTGACATCACGCAGGGCCTCCCTCGTGTCGAGGAACTCTTCGAGGCGCGCCAAAGGCCGCGTGGCGAGGCAGTTATGACCGAGATTGGCGGTATTGCCAATCTGCGCGTTATCGATGGCGTTCGTCATGTGTTTGTGACCGATGTCAAGCTGGTTGACGATGTCTATGAAGTGCCTGAAGGATGGACCATTCAGGTTGAGAATAATCAGGAAGTCACCATTGGCCAGACGTTGGCCGAAAGCGGCGATGAGATTATCCATGCCCGGCATCCGGGTCGGGTTACCCTGGATGAGAACGGGCTGCGGGTAACATGGGAAAGCCGCGAAGAGCGCGACTACGAGATTTCTGCCGGCGTTCGGCTATTGATCGGCGACGGTCAGAAGGTGCAGGCCGGCGATCAGTTGACCGAGGGTTCCCGCAACCCTCACCGAATCCTGGAGATTCTGGGGCGTGATGCTGTGACACAGTATCTCTTGCGCGAGGTGCAGCAAGTGTATCGGCCGCAGGGCCAGAACATCCATGACAAGCATTTCGAAGTCATCATCCGCAAGATGTTGAGCAAGGTTTCGGTGACGGAATCCGGCGACACCGATATGCTGCCCGGCGACCTGGTCGATGCACCGATCTTCCAGGAGAAGAACGACGAAGTCGTCAATGAAGGCGGTCAGCCGGCGCAGGCCGAGCCGGTCCTCCTGGGTATTACCAAGGCGTCGCTCAATACCGACAGCTTCCTTTCGGCAAGCTCCTTCCAGCATACCATCAAGGTTCTGGCGGGGGCCGCCATCGCCGGCAAGGAAGATCGCCTCGTTGGTCTGAAGGAGAACGTCATCATCGGTAAGTTGATCCCTGCCGGGACGGGCTTCCGGGTAGAGGATGATGAGCCGATTGAATTGCCCGAAGACTTCTTCATGGATCCGGAACTGGGTGGTGGCACACGGTTGACCAGCAGCGCCCTGATCGATGATGATACGGATGTCGAGATTCTGGCGGCCATCGCCGCCGCAGCGGCCGACGCTTCTCGCCTCACTCTCGTTAGCGATTACGAAGTTGATGAAGATGAAGAGAGCAACTGGGATGAGGATGAGGACGTCTGGGAAGAGGAAGACGCCGAGGACATGGAAGTAGAAGGTCCTGCGGATGACGATTGGGAAGAAGAAGAAAATTAATCCTTTTCTTCGGCAATAAGTTGTAATGAAGACCGGATGGCTATTGACCATCCGGTCTTTTTTATGGCATGGCTTTAGAAATCGCGACGCAGCAGGATGCCGGTCAATATGTCCAGAGCTTCGGCCGCCGAGCCGGACGGTTGTGCGACAATAAGGCTACTTGTTGCCTGTCTCGTGTAACGTTCGGCTTCGTTAATGGTGTAAGCTCGCGCTCCTGCATCGTCCAGAAGAGCCACAACCTGGCGCACGAATTCCCCGTCGGTTGCATCGCCGTCATAGAGCTCGCGCAGCGCCTGATTGCGAGGCAGCCCATATAGCACCGGGAGCGTCTTTTTCCGTGTCGTGATGTCGGTGGCGACTGATTTGCCGGTGACTACTTCGTCCCCCCAGATGCCCAGGACGTCATCCAGTACCTGAAAGGCGAGGCCGAGGTTCAGGCCGAAATCGGCGAATGCTTGCACTCGATCGTCCTCGACACCGGCCACAAGCGCGCCCAACTCGGCCGATAGTGCGATCAGCACCGCCGTCTTGCCGGTAATCATGGCGATATACTCCGCTACGTCGACTTCTTTCCGATCCTCAAAGCTCATATCGGTATATTGCCCCTGAGTCAGAGCGACACAGGTTTCATCGAAACGACGCAGGGCCTGGACGACGATTTCAGGGGCCGCGCCACGCTCAACCAGGCGATTCATAGCCAGATGGGCCATGGCAAACATGGCATCGCCGGTGTTGATCGCCTGCGGCTGGCCCCAGATTGTCCAAAGGGTGGGGCGGCCGCGACGGGTTGGACTGACGTCCTGGATATCGTCATGGACGAGCGAAAAGTTATGCAGGATTTCGATGGCTGCGGCGGCCGGCACTGCCTGTTGCCAATCGCCGCCGGCGGCGGCACAGGCGAGAAGGCAAAGGAGCGGCCGAATCCGCTTACCGCTATTGATCTGGGCCGGGTGCAGGTTTTCATCCGCCCATCCCATATGGTAATGGATCATCCCATAGAAGGGGGACGCGTGGGAACTGCTCCCGTCTGCGCCGAGGACGCTGCGCATCTCGGCTTCAATGGCGGGCAGAAATTCTGCCGACAATTTCTCAAGTTCGTTCATCATAATCGTTGCTTTGTAGCCTGCGCTATTTCCTAAAAAGTCTTGTGCAGTGGTGTTTGAGCCAACGCGGAGAGATCTCCTGCGGCGGCGCAGAACATGGCCACCCGCAGCTCCTGGGCAATCGTGCCGGCCAGCTCCACGACCCCTTCCACTCCGTCGCGATCGGCCGCCCTCAGAAACTCGCCCGCCAGTCCAACCAGCGAAGCTCCCAGGGCGATGCACTTGGCGACATCGATGCCGTCACGAATGCCGCCGCTGGCGAAGACCGGCAACTCAGGCGCGACCTCACGGCAATAACGGATTGAGTCGGCCGTGGGAATGCCCCAATCGATGAATGCTCCCGCGATTCGGGCATGGCGCGCAGTCGGTGCGCGATACATCTCTACCTGACTCCAGGAAGTGCCCCCTGCGCCGGCCACGTCGATGGCGGCCACTCCGGCTTCGGAGAGTTGTCGCGCGGCCTCGCGCGAGAATCCCCAGCCTACTTCCTTGGCGATCACGGGCACAGGTAGTTTCCGGCAAACATCCTCAATTTTGTGGAGCAGCCCGGCGAAGTTGCCGTCTCCTTCCGGTTGAACGGCTTCTTGCAGCGGGTTGAAGTGGAGAATGAGTGCGTCGGCTTCGATCATGTCTACGGAGCGCCGGCATTGATCCAGGCCATAGCCGTAATTGAGCTGCACCGCGCCCAGATTGGCGAAGAGCAAAATGTCGGGCGCTACATCGCGCACCTGATACGTCGGTTCAAGCGCCGGATCCTCTATTGCGGCGCGCATCGAACCGAGACCCATGGCCATGCCCGCCGCTTGCGCGCCGGCGGCCAATGTGCGATTGATCTCCCGCGCCCGGGCCGTGCCTCCAGTCATGGATGAAATGAGTAGTGGAGTCCTGAGCGTCTTTCCCAGCACGCGGATTGACGTATCGATCGCCGCCAGATCGAGTTCGGGGAGGGCCTGATGCATGAAGAAGTATGATTCCAGGCCATTGGTCACTTTCTTGAAAGCGACGTCTTCTTCCAGATTGATGCGGATATGATCGGCTTT
>DAOMSB010000121.1:0-4450 GCA_035446145.1 Promineifilum sp. (SeqCode)
GACGACACGATGATGGAAAGCGCGCTGGTTGTCATCATCAACCGCCAGCACGGCACCCAGGAAATCCTGGACGCCGACGTCAGCGGGACCAATATCACCAAGCAGTTCAACGCCGGCATGGGTCTGCTGACGCTGAGCGGCACGGACACGATCGAAAATTACGCCGACGTGCTCAAGTCGATCACATTCAGGATCGGGCCGGACGTCACCAATATCAACACCGCCGTGGTGCGCGACATCAGCGTTCGCGTCGGCGATGGTGATCTGATGAGCAACGACACCTCATCGAAAGTGACGGTCATCAACCCGCGCATCCAGGTCACGGTGACGCCGCCGCCAGAGCCTGTCCCCCGGGGGAACCCGGCCGTCTTCTACATCGACATCGAAAACACCGGCAGCGTCGACCTGCAAAATATCGTGGTCACCTCCGCGGCGGTCCCCGATTGCAACAAAACGTTCTCCACTCTGGCCGCCGGGCAGAAGATATCCACGTATTACTGCTTTGTTTCAGACGTTCAGGGACGTATCGATAATCTCGTCACGGTCACGGCCATAGAGCCGCAGACCAGCACCCAGGTGTCGGATAACGACCAGGCTTCCGCTCGCATGCTACAGCCCATCATCGTTGATATTTCTCCCGCACCGGCTGTGGGCAACGTGCTGGTGAAGGGGCAGAACGCTGTCTTCAACGTGACGGTGCTCAACCCCAGCGAGAGCGAACTGAAAGAGGTGATCGTCAAGGCGTATATCAATTACGATTTGACCACCTTAACCGTCGCCTCCCCCGCCGTGCTCGTCCCCGCGCCCGAATGTGACAAGGTCATCGGCACCCTCGCCAAGGGCAAGGAAACGACCTATAGCTGCACCATTTCCAACGTCCAGCAGTCGTTCGAGGTCGAGGTTCAGGCAAATGCCAGGATCGACGGCATTATCCCGACGGAAGATTTCGACATCGACGAGATCTCCGTCCTGAATATGTCGTTGGAACTGTTCGCCATGCCGTTCGAGGTGGTGGCCGGCGAGCCGACGCTGGTTGAATACAGCATGACGCTGAACAATGTCAGCAACATGCCCCTGACGCTCACCGCCCTGACCAGCAGCGGGCACGGCAACCTGCTGGACGCGGCCAACGCCAACGTCAGCAGCAATAGTTGCGCCGGCCTCGCCCTGTCGATACCCGCGGGCGAAGTGCGCACCTGCTCCTACAAGGTGATGCTTACCCTGCAATCGGGCGCATTCACCAATACCGTCACTGCCGCCGCGACCGGCGGCAATAACAAGCAACTCTCCGTCACCGACGAGGCCCTCGTCAGCGTGGGTGAATTCAAGGCCCTGGCCGTCGTGGTCAATGCCAGCCCCACCAGCGTCGTCGCCCCCGGCGGGTTGGTGAACCTGACCGTCCAGGTGGCGAACAACACCTCGTCGGAACTGACGCTGGATTCATTGATGGATTCGGTGGTCGGCGATCTGGACGGCAAAGGCTCCTGCGACACGCCGCGCGTGATTCTGGCCAAGAGTGGTTACACCTGCACCTGGACCATCACCATCAGCGGCAAGCAGGCCGGCGATGTGGTCACCCACGACGTCACGGCCGTTGCCGGCGCCCGCGAGGCGAACGCCACGGCCTCAGTCCAGGTCACCTCGGCCAATCCGGGCGGGCAGATAAGCATGCTCCTGCCGTCGGTGTCCCGAATTGCGGTGGCGGGCGAACCCAACAACGGGATATGTTCCGCCCTGCCGCTTGCGGTGAACCAGAACCACTATTTCTATGCCGACGACGCCAGCGACTGGTACAGCTTCGTCGCCGGCCCCTCGGGAAGCGCGCGAATCAATCTGAGCAACTACCAGGTCTCAAAGGGTCAGTTGCTGGTCTACGAAGGCAATTGCTCCAGCCCCACGCGGATTGGGCATAACGGCGAGATCGGCGTCGTCTCGAATCGTGAGATCATGCTCTCCGGCCTGGAAGCGGGGCAAACCTACTTCATCTGGGTGTTCTCCAGCGAAGGATTGAACTCCACCTCGCCCTATGGCCTGCGGGTTGAGGCGACCGGGCCTTAACCTTGTCCGTGGATCATCGCGGTCGATAGCGCTGCGATACAGAAGTTCGTTCAATGCTCTGGATCAGGATTCACCGGGTCACCGGTGAATCCTGATCTATCGGCAAGGAAGATGTGACGTGGGAAGTTCGAAACGATCACACATACTGTTTCTGGCAAGTTTCATCGCCCTGATCGCGCTGCTTGCCCTGTGGGGCGGCGCGGGACTGGTCTCCGGCGGCACGTTGGGGATCGGGCAGACCGGCCCGCTGATCGCCTCCTCCCAAAGCCCGCTGGTGCAAGACTTTTTTGCCGGCGATGACGCCCACTTCACCATCACCATCACCAACACAGGCAGCATTGCCTTCGATTCGGTCGTCACATCAGGTTCGCCGGTGTCGGGGTGCAATCGCAACGATCTCGGCGGGCTGAACCCCGGCCAAAGCACGTCGTTTGACTGCGACAAAACCAACGTCAACGAAAGCTTCATGAACGAAATCCAGGTGACCGGCACGGCCGGCGTGACATCGGTCAGCCACATCTCAAAGGCGTTCGTCAAGGTGCTGAGGCCTCAATTGCGCATCACCAAAGCCCCTCCGACTCAAACCGTCTCTCGCGGGGGAACCGCCTACTTCACGATCAAGGTTTGGAATACCTGGGACGAGGTGCTCCGGGTCATTTCAGTCGATGACGCACTGGTCGACGCTTGCGATCTGTCGCCGTCGCCGTCACTCCCCGTGTATATCGAAGTCGGAGACCCCTTCACCTTTAATTGTTGGCTTAGCAATGTTCAGAACCCTTTTGTGTCGATCATCACTGTGACAGCGACCGACCCCCTGGAAGCGGAGCAATACGTTGCCAGCGACGCGGCCTGGGTCAATATGCTGTCTTTGCAGGCCGGGCTGAGCGCCCAACCTGCGTCCGTCTCCGAACCGGGCGACCCCGTTACCTATACCGTTTCCCTGACTAATGACGGCAATGTGCCGGTCACACTCAATGCCCTGACCACCGACCGGTTCGGCAACCTCCTAAGCCCCGGCAATCCGCTGATCGCTTCAGCGACCAACACCTGCTTGCCGAAGCCCTCCTTGCCGACATTGCCGGCTAATGGCGGGTCGTTCCAATGCAGCTTCGTGGCCCATGTCGAAGGACAGCCATCCGACTTTATCACGACACTGACTGCGACCGGCAAAGATGTCGATGCTCTCGAGACCACAGCCACCGCCAATGCCTCGGTGACCATCATCGACGTTCCGGCCTCGATGACACTCACGCTGGGGGCCGATCCGCCCTTCATCAACCCGCCCAGTCGCCAGGTGACGTTCAGCGTTCGCGTTGAAAACACGAGCGGCGCGGACACGATCACGATCACCGAGATGACCGACCAGTTCGTGGGCAATCTGGACGGCCGCGGCACATGCGATCTGCCGGTGACCAATCTGCCCCCGGGCTTTTCGTATCAATGCGAGTTTTCGGCCGTCGTCTCGGGCACAATCGGGCAGCAGAAGTCGCGCATCGTCACCGTCAATGCCGTGGACGACGACCTGCCGCCGGGCGACCTGAGCGTGAATGGAATTGTCACCGTTGGGATTACCGACCAGCCGACGCAATACGCCTACATGCCCAACGTCAACGAGGTCACCGCCAAGCGAACGAGCTGCGGCCGCCCCTTCCCGCTGGTCAACAACCAGCAGTACCAATTCCAGCCGCCCAACACTTATGACTCGAATCTTCCGGTGGCGAATCGGGATCAGCACTACTTCGTGTTTGAGCTGACGCAGAGCAGTTCGGTGAAGGTGGAACTGACCAACTTTGTGCCACGCAAGGGGCAGCTTATCGTTCGCCCGCACACGGAAGGCGGGAACCCGCCTTGCGGCGATTCTATCGGTCGAAACACCAGCGAAGGGCTTAACAAGACGGTTAATCTGGGTAACCTTGCCGCCGGAAAATATTACATCCAGCTCATCAACGATGGGCCATCGGACGTCGGCGATTTCTATGGCCTGATTGTTCGGGTTCAATAGTACCTTAAGCTTATCCTTTATCTATCGGGACTAGAATGATTACACAGATACCGGCCGGGTAGAATTTCATGTGCCCATCGGGAGCCGGGCGAAGCGAATGATTTCAGAGTTGGATTGAGCCGAAAGGCAAACGCGCGGAATTCAAATGGCAGTAGCGAGCTTGTTCGAAGATCTTCTGGATCAATACAAAATAGAACAGCACGTTGCCCGGAAGCAGTATACCGATCTGTTCCAGGCGTATGATGTTGATGACGACCGCCAGGTGCGGATCGACGCCCTGCGCCCCGAATTCGCCGGGGAAAGCTCGTTTGCCGGCCGGTTTGTCAGTCGCGCGCGGGCGCTGGCCCAGGTGCGCCACCCCAATATCGCCCCCATCCTCCACATCGGCAA
>DAOMSB010000121.1:4550-6852 GCA_035446145.1 Promineifilum sp. (SeqCode)
CAGCCGCGCGCCAATGGTGCTGACGATCATGCGACAGATAAGGAATATCTTTCGCCCGAGCAGCGGGCCGGCAAGGATGTCACCGCGGCGAGCCAGGTTTACTCGTTGGGCGCATTGCTCTATCGCATGCTGGCGGGGCACACGCCGCCCGGACCTGTGCGGAACCAGGATACCGTGCTCAACCGTCTGTTCGGCCGCCCCACTTCCCTCGAACGCGAGCGAGGCGATTTGACCCAGACGACCTACAGCGTCGTCGAACGTTCCCTGCACAAGGACCCCCGCGCTCGCTATCAGACTATTGAGGCGTTTGCTGCGGCGCTCGATGGCGCGCTGGCGGCCGAAGAATCCCGGCTGGGGATGGCGAGCGGCCGCGCCCCGGTCGTCGAACGGCGGCCGATGGCCTGGTTATTGCCGCTCCTCATATTGGCGCTGCTGCTGACTGTGGGCGGGCTGGCCATGCGCGGATTTGTGAATCGCAATGCGGCTCTGGCCGGGTCAACTCCCTTTTTGGCCAATGCCCTGACCGGCGAAACCGATAATCCGCCGATGACGGACACGCCGAAACCCACTGATGAACCATTGCCGACGCCGACCTTTGCCGCGAGCGGCGGCCAGGTTGCGGGAGATGTCACCACTCCCACGGCGGAGCCGACACCCACCGGCACGGCCGAATCGACCCCCACGCCCACCACGACGGAGACCCCGAAGCCTGCGGCGACGGAAGCGGCCTCGGCCACAACCGCGCCGCCACGTGTGCGGGTGATGCACAATCTGGTGAACCTGCGCCGTGGCCCCGGGGTCGCATATGCCCTGTCCGGCACGGTCCTGGGCGGGGATCTGCTGGAAGTGTTGGCCTGGAATAACGACAAGGCCAACCCCTGGTATCTGATACTCACCGGCGACCAGCGGCTCGCCTGGATCGCGGCGACGGTCGTGCAGCCTGAGTCGGCGGGGACGCTGGATAACGTGCCCGTGGCGGCAACCATTCCGCCGACGCCCATTCGCGTGCCGACATCGACACCGACGCGATCGGTGACCGTAATCATCACCGCTTCGCCGACGCTCGACCCGGGCTTTCCCGGGGGTGGTGGGGAAACCCGGCCGCCGGACACGTCCGAGCCGTCACCGGCGGCGCCGACCCTGGAGCCTACCAGGACGCCACCGCCGTTTACGCCGTCTCCATGATGGCTCTGCGGCCGCCGGGCAGGTCGCAGCGTTTTGAAGCTTGACTATTCACTCCGAACCCGGGGGGAAAGAGCCGGGATACGGAATAGTGAGCATGTAACGATATGAAGATTTTGAGAACCTGTGGCAATTTGACGAAGTTTTTGTCGGTATTGTTGTTCCTGCTCACGGTCTATGCGTCCGGAGCCGGCCGTGCCATGGCGCAGACGACTGCCCCTGTGCTGGACCTGAACGGCGAGGCCCCGGGCATCGATTTCAACGCCGTTTTCACCGAAGACGAAGGCTATAAGGCCATCGTCAGCGCGACCGGCCTGACTGTCGCCTATGAAGGCGATCTGACCACGGCCAACGTGGTGTTGACCAACCCTCTCGACGGCAATTTGGAATCGCTGGCGGCAAATCCCGGCGAGACCGGCCTGAGCGTCACCTATGCCGCCGATAAAAGCACGCTGATGATCAAGGGCAAAGGCCCCGCCGCGAGCTATCAGCAGGTATTGCGAACGCTGACCTACATCAATTCGTCACAATCGCCGGATATCACCGATCGCGTCGTCACCGTGACAATCGGCGATGGGCAGCTGACCAGCCTGCCGGCGACCAGCTACATCGCGATCAACGCCGTGAACGATGCGCCGGTGCTCAATACCGCCATTGCCTTAACGATGGCAGCCATCAACGAGGACGACCAGAATTCGAACGGCAATTCGGTGGCGGGGATTATCACGCTGGCCGAGGCCGGTGGGCAAACCCTGATAACCGACGTCGACAAGAACAGCCTCGAGGGCTTTGCTATCGTCGAGGCCTCATCCCTCAATGGTGTCTGGCAATATTCCATCAATGGAGGGCTTAGCTGGCTGCCGTTCGCGAGCGTATCGAACACCTCGGCTGTCCTGTTGGATGGCGCGTCGCGAATCCGCTTCGTGCCCAACCCCAACTTCAACGGCTCGGCCAACTTCGTGTTTCGCGCCTGGGATCAGTCGGGCGGCCGGGTGAGCGGCACGACCGGCGTTGATGTATCGGTCAATGGCGGCATCACCCCCTATTCCACCGCGACCGGCATCGTCTCGATCACGGTCAACCCCATCAATGACCTGCCGATTGTTGACCTGAACGGCAG
>DAOMSB010000122.1:0-6844 GCA_035446145.1 Promineifilum sp. (SeqCode)
CGTCTTGCCCACCCCTCCTTTTTGCATGGCGACGGCGATCACTTTGGTCATGGGTATCTGCTTTATGGCTACCGGCTTTCAAATAAATAACTATCACTCATTGCTATCCACTCATTCGCAACCCTCTTCGATCGCTTCGCTCATGAGTAGCAGGTCATCCGCCGGAATTGCGCCGGCAAAAGTCAGAAGGGAACGACCGGGCACACCTATAGGCGCGGAAGCTTGCAGCGTCTGGGTGAAGATGAGGACTTGCTGTTGCATTGTTTCAGGCAGCCGGCGCAAGCGGCTCACCACTTGTTCAATCACATAATCACTCATTGCAGCCTCCGGTCGATTCTCAACTCCTCTCGCGCCAGTATACCATGAATTAGCTGCCTCTTCCTAAAACAGCAGCGTCCCGGTCAGGTTCGCGTCACCATCTGTTACGAATAAATCTGTGTAATCTGTGAAATCTGTGGATTCTCTTCCTAAAACGGCAGCGTCCCGGTCAGGTTCTCGTGCCAGTCGGTGAGGAACTTCATCGCCTCGTCGAAGCGGCGGGCGGGCAGCATCTTGTAGCCGGTGATGCCGAACTTGCGATAGAGCTCGCCATAGACCGCGCCGAACTCATTGCGGCCGGTTTTCTTGCCCTGCGCCAGGGCCACCGCCTTCACCGCCTGGCTGATCTGGCTGGCCTGGTCGGGGGTCACATTGCGGCCGGTGTCGCCCAGCTGGGCCTCGATGGTCTCCAGCCGCTGCTCGTGGTCGGCCAGTTGCGAGCGCATGAGCAGCTGATTGCGGGCCAGTTGCAGCACGGCCTGGGCCATCTTGTAGGCCTGGGCTTCGGGCGTGTCCTGAGCCAGCAGGGAATCGAAGTCGAGTTCGGCCGTCAGGCGGCCTTGCTGGAACGCCTCCCACAACACTTTGGCCGCCTCGCGCTGGAAGCGTTCCAGCTTGGGGCGGGAACTCTCTTTGACAGCCTGAAGGCTGACACCAGCTAACCATAATGGGATGAGATCCACTCTGAGCATACCTAGTCGTTGCAAACCGCCAGGGGTGATCATTTTGATCTCCCCTTGGTATCCATCGGCCAGAATCGAATTGCGCTGGATGCGCAAGACTTGCGGCCGTTGATTTAGCTCCAAGGCGTTACATAAATGTCGAACTGAAACGTAGATTTGCCCATCACTGGCGCGAACGGCCGTTAGTTCATCGCCATAAAAATCAACACCACGCTGGTCGATCACTGTGATTGTCATGTCGTTCATAAATACCAGCCTTTACACCGCTAAAACCGCAAACTGACATTTGTCGCCGGTAAGGGGTGATCAAAATGATCACCCCTTTGATTGATGGGAATTAGCGCCCGGTTTTCCATCTATATCCCTCAATTTCGATTGTGACAATCCCAAGAGGCTTGTGTGTTACTCATACAAACCCGGGCCGAAAATACAAAGCAGTACGGTGAACCTGTCATCAATGGCGAGTCGCCATGACACCCGATTGGCTTGAAGGAGTGGCCGATTTGGCTACTCCTTTCGCTATCTGTTGGAATAGTATGTAATTCACATGCCATTAGGAGGGGTCATCATGAGCCTTCCTTGTAATGAAGGGAGTGCCATTATGACATCCCCTGTCACCCTGTTGCGTCACTGCAACAATTATAAGCCGGATGGGAAGGTTTTCGCAAAAAAGGGGCAGGTTGGTGTCTCCTGCCCCTTTTCCCCAATGGGTTGGCTTGAGGATTACCTGGTCGCGGCGGCCGCATCGCCGCCCGCTTCTCCGTCCGGCCTGCCGACGGGCCGGCTGCCGGCGGTGACAGTGACCTTGCCGTCGCGCAGCAGCGCGATTCCCAGCCAGACGTACCAGACCATCTGGCCCAGGCCGAATACTCCCGTCAAGTCGGCCAACCTTGGGTTAATGGTGAGGATGCCCACCGCCCCAACCAGCAAACCGAGGATATTCAGCCACCTGGGGAGCGCGCCGCCCCGCAGCGCGGCCAGACTGACCAGCAGCGTGAAGAGACCGCCCAGGATTTCACCGTTACCGTTGCCCAGCCCGGCGGCCACGGTTTCAATTCCCTGCCAGCTCAGCGCGGCCTGGGTCGGGTCGGTGGCATGGAGGGCGATGGTCGGCTCAATCCCGGCATTGGAGACCATGCCGGCGGCGATCAGCGAACCGGCCCAGATGATCCCCAGCGCGGTCGCCGCCTGCATCATCGCCGGCGCGCCGGACTTGAGCCGGTCGTAGAGCGCCAGCGACAGCACAACAAGGGACACGCCGAAGAACACGTACATGAACAGATTGGTCGCGAAAATGACCATCGGCTTTTCGACGAGCAGGGCCACCTTTTGGGCCGGATCGGTGATGCCGGGGTAGTCCAGCACGACGATGAAGAGAATCAGCCCGATGAGATAGGCGATTGCCATGTATAGCGCGGCATAGCCGCCGGATTTCTGTAAGGTTTTCATGATTGGCTCCTTTTTTGAACGACTGTGATAGGGTTGACAAATTGACTTTCCAATAAGGCCTGACGGGCAGGTGATTGATGTCCTAAATGATCGCTGTTTCACCCGCCGACCTGTCGGGTCTGGGCGCATACTCCTCAGCCGGGGCGCGCCATTTCCAGGCGAACCAGACGATCAGCAGCAGGCAGACTACTTCGACAGCGGCAATGAACAGGTAATGGGGGTATGAGGCCCCGCCGGCGACAATGAACGCGATGGTGATGAGGCTCACAATGATGTTGGCCCAACGATTCACCCGGTACGGCAGGACGCGGGAGAGGAGGATCATCAGGGTGGAAACCTCCATCATGACCGCCCCGCCCAGCATCAGCAGCGGGATCGGCGTGTCGCCGGCTGTTCTTGCCAATTCTTCCGCCGCGCCGGGGATGTTGAGCGACAGGATGTCGGCTTTCAACATGTCGATCATGACCACGACCCACAAGGTCGAGAGCAGGGTTTTCGTTTCGATCTTTTTTGCGGGGGTTGCAATTGTGTTCAATGTTGTCTCCTGTTTTGGAACGATATGATATGGATAGGGCGGATTCAAATCCGCTGCTGTTATACGAAACCTGTTGAAACAGGTTTGGCGGCGGCGGCAACCGGCTTGAGCCGGTTTGGTATATCAGCGGCGGGATTGATCCCGCCCGATAGTGGTATGCAATTATTCCCGCGACTTCACCCAAGTCAGGATGACGCCGAAGATGAGCGCAAAGCACAATGAAGTTTCCCAATCGATGACACCGGCTCCATGACCGACGATGTTCCATAGCAATGTCACCATTGCCGTCGTCACCAGGGCTATCGCGAACACGGTTACAAATTCAACGGACAGTCTCTTGACGTTCATAAATCTCCTTACAATTGGGCGGCCGGTGGTTCGGCCTCAACGGGGCAGACCGAGACCAGCGACAGGCCCAGATCGCGCACTTTTTTGAGCAGGCCATGCAACGCGGCCTGATCGATCACTGGGCCGGTCAACAGCGTGTCGCCGTCCTCTTCCAGTGTGATGGTCAGGCCTTCGAACCAGTCCGCCCAATGCGGCGGCAGGTGGCCCGCGACCCGGATTTCGTAGCTGGTGGGCTGCGCTTGCGTTGGCTTCATGATCGTCACTATACCGGCAGGGCGGTGCTGCCGGATAGCAACTAAAGTATTGATCGGAGTATTATTTCGAGGGATTAGAGCAGACCCAACTCGCGGGCGCGGGCGACGGCCTCGGTGCGATTTTGGGCCTGGAGTTTGCCGAATATCCGCAGGTTATGGCCCTTCACCGTGCTGAGGGCCAGGAATAGCCGCCGGCCGATCTCCGCGTTGGAGTGTCCTTCGGCGATGAGATGCAGGATTTCGAGTTCGCGGTTGGTGAGCGGTTCGATGAGACCGTCGCCCTGTTTTGTAATCGCGGTTTGGGAACCGGTCTCTATCGGCGACGGGAAGGCGGCCAGAAGTTTGCCCGCGTAGCCTTTCAGCGGATGAGCGGTTTGTTTCTCAATCACTGATCTGAATTTCAAAAGCAACCGGCGCATCGCATCCCCCTCACCTACCAGGATGTGCACGTACCCCTCCGGCTCGGCCGCTGCCAGGGCGCGCTCCAGCGCGGCAAGAGCCTGGGGCAGGTCGTTCCGCGCTTGATGAACAAGCGCCCGGGTCAACAGGATTTCGATGACGCTTCCGGTTCGTTTTTGCGCTTCGGCCGCCGTCAGCAGGCGTTCCAGCAATTCATCGACTCCGGCGAAATTCCCCTCAGCCAATCGCACTCGTGCCAGGGTGAGGTATTCGTACTCGCCTGGGTAGGTCACCTCGTCACTTACCGCCAGGCCGCGCGACCGCGTCCAGGCCACGGCCATATCCGGCCGTCCTTGCTTCAGGTATACCCGCGCCTTGTGAGCCTCGATCGGCCGCAGGATGGGGATCGGGTTTTTGACGTAGGTTTGGCCGGCTTCGTCGAGCAAGTCGAGCGCCGCATCCCATGCTCCTTCGGATTCCCGGAGCCGGGCCTGGGCCAGATTCCAGCGGTAATGCCAATCGATCAGGGTCGTGCGCCGGCCCAGTTCGGCGGCCGATTCAAAATGCCGGGCGGCCGCGGCGTCATCGCCCCGTTCGTGGGCCAGCAGCGCCAGCCCCAGATGATGATGGGCGGTGACTGCTTCTGCTTCCGGCCCCTGTGCTTCAGCCCTCCGGATAGCCTGCCGCAGGGCTTTGTCAGCTTCGCCCAGGCGACCCAATATCACCAGCATATCGGCCATGGCGAATACGCTGGCGATTGCAAATTCCCGGTTGCCCATCTCCTCCATGTCTTCCATCCAGGCGTACAGGGCGCGGAGGGAAGCTTCCAGGTCGCCGGTGGCCCACTGGGTAAATCCCAGAGTAATGGCGGCATGAGCGTGGAGGTACATATCCTCCTCGGGAGCGAGTTGGAGGGCCAGTTCGGTATATCGCAACGTCTCGGCAAGGTTACCAACGTTCTGGGCATTGTCACCGCGAATCAGGGCAATAGTCGCCGGCAGTGTCTTTGATTTATCCGTCAGCGTCTCGCGCGCCAGAGCGCGTTCGGCGTTTTGCAGCCACGTTTCACTCTTATCCACTTCCCCGGCGTCCGTCCAGGCGCGAGCCAGCGTGACGCACAAACCGGGCCGAGAACCCACAACCGCATTGGGCAGTTCTTCCACCCAGCCAAGCCAGACGGTAGTTTGGAAATTGCGCTCCATTTCCGGCCAGGCCGCCTCGGCCAGACCCGCCGCGCGCTCAAAGTCACCAGCCGCCAGGGCATGGTGGAAGGCTTCGGCCAGGCCGCCGTTTGCCTCATGCCACTCGCAGGCGCGCAGGTGGTAATCGGCAAGCTCAGGTGGCTTGCCGAGTCGCCGGCGCAGCAAATCGCCGAACAAATGGTGATAGCGATACCAGCGCCGTTCGCTGTCCAATGGGACAAGAAACAGGTTGGCGTGTTCAATCCGTTCCAGGGTTTCCTGTCCGGGAACAGAGGGGTCAAGCAGAACGGCATCGCACAGGGGGCCGCACATGCGAGCGAGAATGGACGTGCGCAGCAGGAATATCTGAATCCGTTCCGGCTGTTGTTTCAAGACCTCCTCAACCAGATAATCGAGCACAAAGCGGTGGCTGCCGGTGAAGGCCTCGATAAAACCGGCGACGTCGTCCCGGCCTTGCATGGAGAGTGCGGCCAGTTGCAGCCCGGCGATCCAGCCCTCGGTGCGGGTTTCCAGCGCAGCCACGTCGCCGTCGGAAAGCGCCAGACCCATTACTCGATTAAGAAACTCGGCCGCTTCGGCCGGGGTGAATTGCAGGTCGGCGGCGCGCAGCTCGGTCAGTTGGCCGCGCGCCCGCAGCCGGGCCAGCGGCAGCGACGGGTCCTCGCGCGTGGCGATCACCAGGTGCACCGGCGGCGGCAGATGATCGAGCAGAAAGGTGAGGGTGTGGTCGATGGCTTTGGAGTCGATGAGGTGGTAGTCATCGAGCACCAGGATGAATCCGTCCGGCATGGCGGCGATCTCATTGAGCAGGACGGTCAGAATCGACTCGACGGCGGGCGGTTGCGGGGATTGGAGCGCGGCCGACGCCCCCGCCCCGACGTCGGTCGCGACGGTCTGCAACGCCGCGATGAGGTACGCCAGAAAGCGGGCCGGGTCATTATCCGCTTCGTCCAGCGACAGCCAGACTGCCGGCCGGCCGCAACCGGCGGCCCACTCGCTGACCAGCGTCGTCTTGCCGAAGCCGGCGGGAGCGGAGACAAGGGTCAGTTTGTGGCCCGCCGCCAGCCCCTTGTCCAGTCGCTCGATCAGGCGCGGGCGGGGGACTGCTTTCGGCGACGGTGGGGGGGCGTAGAGTTTGGTAACAAGGATTGGGACGGGCATGAATTAATTATAATCGCATGCCCGGAATAGTGGGCAGTCAGTTGAGGCAGGGCACGCCCGGTTTTGCAACATGCCACTTCAACAGCCAAAATTTATAACGGCAGCCGCCGCACTCGAATCCGCCGCTCCGTAACCGACAGGATTGCGAAGGTTTGAGTAAAACTCAACCACTCCTTATTTTAGCGCCGGCCACGCGCTGCCGCTGATAACTATTTTGGTCTGGCTTCGATGCAAAGCGCCGTCCCTGCTCTCATCGATCCAGATAAAACGGCATATCGATGACCACGCGAGCCTTGTCGTGGCGGTGGCGGCGATAGAGGAGCGCCCACTTGAGCGGCAGCGCCGTCTGGTTGTGCAGCAGGAAATGCCACCATTTGGCCGGGATGAATTCGGGGATGAGGACGCTGACGGCCCGGTCGTCGTCCCGCTCGGCGTCGAGGCGGTCGATCTCGTCGAGGAACGGGCCGATGAGCGAGCGGTAGGGGGACGGCACGG
>DAOMSB010000123.1:0-6821 GCA_035446145.1 Promineifilum sp. (SeqCode)
TCGAAGGCGGCCGTCAGGTCGACGCCGGTCTGGTTGGCCAGGCAGATGAGGACGAACAGCACATCGGCGAACTCGTCGGCCAGCTCGCGCCCCTCGTCCGACTTCTTGAAGCTCTGCTCGCCATAGGTGCGCGACATCAGCCGCGCCACCTCGCCCACCTCCTCCACCAGCACCGCCAGGTTGGTCAGCTCCGAATAGTAGCGCACGCCGACGGTTCGAATCCACTCGTCTACTCGCAATTGGGCTTCACGTAGGGTTATATCGGTCATAAGAGAATCCACAGATTCCACAGATTTCACAGATAGGATCGTCAATTGACGAATCGCTTGTACTCCAGGGATGATCCTCCAAAGTTTATGAGCAAGCCGGTTTTCAATCCGGTTCCTTTCAAATAGTTGATCAGTTGAGCTGCCTCGATGCCGGTTAACCTTGGGAGAGCCTTTAGTTCAACAACGACCGTGCCATAACAAATGAAGTCCGCCCTGTAATGCGTGCTCAACTGCCGCCCTTTGTAATATATGGGAAATGTGACCTCCCGGTTGAAAGAAATGTGCCTGCTTTCCAGTTCAACGGCTAGGGCTTCCTGATACACGGCCTCCAGAAAGCCGTTTCCCAATTGATTATGAACCTCCATAGCCGCGCCAATAACTGAATACGTTTGTGGATCGCGAGGCAAAACATCCATCTAGAACCTCATTCTGCGAATCTTTACGACAGATTGGAGAATCCACAGATGACGCAGATTTGAAGAGAGTGGGCGCGCGACGGGAGTCGCGTCGGTCAGTAGGTTAGTAGGCCAGTAGGTCAGTGGGGCAGTTCACCACTGACCTACCGGTCTACCGGCTTACTGATCTGGCTCACTATCTACTCGCCATTATTCTTATCTGTGAAATCTGTGAAATCTGTGGATCCTCTTTCTCATCTCCTGAGTATCTCATAAAACAGCGGCGGGCGACGGCGGGCGACGGTCTGCTCGGCGGCGAAGGCCACACGCAGCAGCAGCGCCTCATCCCACGGCCGCGCCATCGCCTGCATCGAGGTCGGCAGCCCGGCCGCGTCATAGCCCACCGGGAAGGCGATCGCCGGAAGCCCGGTCAGATTGCCCGGCACAGCGAAGCGCATCAACTCCGTCACCGTGCTCAAGTCCGACCAGCCGTCTTTCTCGCAATGGGCGGGAATCTCCGGCGCGACGACGGCCGTCGCCGGGCTCAGGATCACATCCACCTCATTGAGCGCGCGCCGGAAATGGGCCAGCGCCCGCGTGCGCACGCGCTGCGCCTGCAAATAGTCGGCCGAGGTCGTGGCCTTGCCCAGCGTCAGGTTGATCCGTGTCGATGGGCTGAGTTCCGACCAGTGGGTCGCGTGGAGCGCCATGTTGGCCGCCATCTCGGCCAGGATGGTGACCGCCTGCGCCACGCGCATCTCCTCCAGTTCCGGAAGCTCGATCTCGTGCAGCGTCGCCCCCTTCTCCACCAGGCGCTGCACCATCGTCTCGCAATCCCGAACGATGGCGGCCTCGGCGTGCTCGAACCAGGGCCGGTAGATGCCCAACCGCACGCCGCGCAGATCGGCGTCGTTCCAGCCGTCGAGGCTGACCGGCGGCTGATGAAGCGAATTGGGGTCGCGCGCGTCCGGTCCGGCGATCACCGCGTAGGTCAGAGCCGCGTCGCCCACCGTCGCCGCGATAGGGCCAAGATGGCCCATCGACCAGGTCAGGGGCGAGGCCCCATGCTCGCTGACCCGGCCAAAGGTCGCCTTGAGGCCGACCAGCCCGGTCAGCGCCGCCGGGATGCGAATCGAACCGCCGCCGTCAGCCCCGATGGCGACGGGGCAAAAGCCGGCCGCCACGGCCGCCGCCGAGCCGTTGGAGCTGCCCCCGGCGTGGCAGTCGAGATTCCAGGGGTTGCGGATGATGCCGTAATGCTCGTTGAACCCGTCGGGATTGATGCCGATCTCGTGCATATTGGTCTTGCCGATGAGCAACGCGCCGGCAGCGCGCAGCCGGGCGACGACCGTCGCGTCCTCGGTGGCGGGCGTCCGGCCCATGAAGCTTGTGCCGACCGTCGTGCCATAGGGAGTCTGGTCGACCTCGTCCTTGACCGCCACCGGCACACCGTCGAGCAGGCTGAGCGGTCGCCCGGCGCGCAGGCGCTCGGCCGAGGCGCGAGCCTGGCCCAGCAGGTCGTCGCGGTTCGTGGCCCGGAAGGCGCGCAAGGGGCGGGAGCCGTTGTCGCTGTCGGCAATGGCAGCCAGCACGGCTTCGGCCACGGCTTCGGGGCTGACCGTGCCGTCGCGGTAGGCACGGGCATAGTCGGCCGCCGTGGGCATGGGGGCGTCGTCGGGCGAGGCCGGCAGATGCGCTTCGAGCGTCGCCAGATCAACCGGGGGCACGTCCTGCAGCGCGGCCGCTTCTTCAATGGCCTGCGGATAGAACGTCGGCGTGTCGGTCAGGCGCAGATCGCGCAGATAGAGCACGCCGCCCTGCTTCAGCAGTTGGCCCAGAACGATGCCCCGCAGCGCGCCGTTATCGAGCGCCGCGGCCACCAGCCGCAACGTGCGACCCTGGAGCTTGGGTAAATCGAGAGTGGTTAGATCGTAGGATGTGGTCATAATTTTTTGTGACGAATTACCAGCGACGAGTGAAGAAAAAGTGCGAATTACGAAGGACGAAGTACGAAAGAGGGCGCGCTCTTCATTCATAGAAACCGGATTTCTCGGAAGAAACCCGGTTTCTACGCGGCACTCTTCATTCGTCACTCATCATTCGGCCATCATTTCCGATAATACCACGCCGTCACCGCGACCGCGACGACGCCGAGGACGATCCAGTTAAACGGCCGCGGGATGAGCGCAGCCACGGCCAGCCCGCCGAACATGCCCAGGCCGACACCCAGGAACGCGCCAACGACCCGTCGCTGTATCGGGTCCATGAATGTGCCGCGCTGGAAAGAGGCAGCGGGCAACGTCCACAGCGCCAGCGCGAACAGAAAAAAGAGCGAGCCGATGAGCGCGGCGGCCAACCCGCCATACACCGGCTGCAGCAGGTACATGATGGCGATGCCGCCCCCAATGATGAGAAGTGACAGGATGACGCGAATAGACATGATGATGGATAAGAAGGCTCAGGATAGCAGCGAGTCGGAAGCGGGTGGCTTGTTGTCGGCCGACGGCCGCAACGTCTCCAGCAGCAGCCACAGCGCCACCAGCAGGATGAAGCCGCCATAGAATCCGGCCATCACCCCCAACCCCACGAAGAGCGCCGGGACAGCGCTGCCCGTCAAATAGAGCGAGATACCGAGGGCCACGACGCCGGCCAGGATGAGGCCGCCGATGGTGTAGACGAGGCAGCCCGGCACGCCAAACCGCGGCCCATTGGCGCGGCGCAGGTGCAGGAAATACTCGATCATCCCCCCGGCCACGGCCACACCGACGCCCGCGGCCAGGCCGATCAGAAACAGATGGAGATTGCTGGTTTCGGTCACGATGCTCCTGACTTCACCTGATGCCGGCCCCTGGAGTCACGCCCCCGACAGCGCGTGCTACCCTGAATTTTAGCGCACCCTATCCAATGGACAAATGACGAATGAAGAATGAAGAATGAAGAATGAAGAAAAAGTACGAGGTACGAAGTACGAAAGACGCGCTCTTCATTCCTAATCCATAATTCCTAATTCACTCCAAGCGGCTGGTCATTCGCCAGCGCAGCATCATCCGCCAAATCGGCCGATGCGAGCAGGTCGATGGGCGCGCGGGCGAAGCGCACCGCCGCGGCCCGCGCCCGGCCGTCGCGCTCATGATCGAGCGACCATTGCGCCTGCTCCACCAGCAGCGCCAGAGCCAGCGCCCGCCCCAGCGTCATCGCGCAGCGACGCGCCCCGGCTTCCAGCGCCTGACGGTCGCCCGCGCGCTCCAACAGCCATTCCGACACGTTGGCCGCCGCGCGCACCGCCTGCGCCGCCGCTCCGGCCAGCGCCGGATCAGTCGCCGTCTGCGCCGCCGCGCCCACCTTGCGCCGCAGCGCGACCAGCCCGGCCGGGTCGTGGGCGATGGCCCGCAGCATGTCGAGCGACAGCACGTTGGTCGTCCCTTCCCAGATGGGCATGGTCTGGCTATCGCGCAGGAGCAACGGCAGCCCGGTATCCTCGATATAACCCGCGCCGCCGAACGCCTCCAGCACCTCCGAGGCGACGGCCACCGCCTGCCGCCCGGTGGTCAGTTTGGCGATTGAAGTGAGCAGCCGCAGCAGGTCGGCCTGCTCATCGCTGATCATCCCCGCCTCGTCGCGGCCGATCAGCTCGACAAGATAGAAGCTCAGATGGAAGGCGGCCTCGGTCTCGGCTTGCAGCCCGGCCAACGTGTCGATGTGGAGCGGCTGGCGGGAGAGCGACGCGCCAAACGCCTCGCGGCGGCGGGCGTAGTCGCGGGCCAGAGCCATGCCGCGCCGCATGGTAGCGGCGGCCATGACGCTGTTCCAGGTGCGCGTTAGGTGGAGCATGGGGATGATATTGCGCACGCCGTCGGTCAGCTCCCGCACCGGCATCGCCGGCGTGCCACCGAGCATCAGCTCGGCCGTCGGCACCTTGCGCGTACCCAGCTTGTCCTTCAGCCGGTTGATGGTGATGTGATTGAGGCGGCCGTCGTCGTCGCGCAGCTCCAGATAGAACATGGCCAGGCCACGGCCGCCGGGCCGGTTGCCCTCCGGCCGGGCCAGCGTCAGGGCCATCTGCGAGGTGGTGGCGCTGGTGAACCATTTTCGGCCGTGGAGATGCCAGTTCTCTTCCCGATCCAGCACGGCGACAGTCTCCGACAGGCCCACGTCGGAGCCACCGGTGGACTCGGTCATCCATTGGCCGCTGGTCCAGAATTGGGCCGGATCGCGGCTGGTCAGGCGAGGGACGGCCCGGTCGATCAGCTCGCGGTTACCGCTGAGCAGCAGCGTGCGGGCCGCGCCGTCGGTCATGGCCAGCGGGCAGGTGTAGACATCGGTCGAGGGATGGAACAGGTAGGCCAGGGCAAACTGCCAGGGGCGGGCGAAGGGGCCATACTCCGGCTCATAGGCCGCGCCGACGATGCCGAACTCGGCCGCCAGCCGCTCGGCGCGCTTCCAGACGGCCGTCACCTCGATGTGATCGATGCGCTCGCCCCAGGCATCCCACTGGGTCAGCACCGGCATATTCAGCCGGTCGTCGAGTTGCAATTGATAAAGCTCGCCGCCGGCCAGCTCGCCCATCTCGCGCAGCGAAGGCTCGACGGCGGCCAGCATATCGGGCGGCAGCACGCGGCGCAGGTATGAGCGCAGCACGCGGTCGTCATCGTACTGGTTACCCAACTGTGGGGCAGGTTGGTTAAACGGTTTGAAATTCATTTTGTTCCCCCATTTGCGGTGTGGGTGTGAGTTTTATAACTCGCTGTCTCCATGTGGCGCCGGTTGGGAAACCGGCGCTACAGGTAGTTCTCAATTTCGGTTTCAGTGAATCCCGCTTCGCGCAGCACTTCGGCCGTATGCGCTCCCAGGGCCGCGCCCGTGTGACGGTAGCCGGTCGTACCAACGGAGAAGCGCCAGGGAGAAGCAATCTGTCGCTGCGCCCCGCCGGTGAGTCGGGGCACATCGATCACCAGCTCGCGCGCGGCCACGTGAGGCTGGGCCAACGCTTCGGGCACGGTCAGCACCGGCTCAACGCACACATCGAGCGGTGCGAACACGGCGGCCCACTCGGCCAGCGGCCGGGTCAGAATAGCCGCCTTCACCTCGGCCTTGACCCGGGCTTGCTCGTCAGGATCGAGGCTGAGGCCGGGAGCGATCAGATCGGGCCGGTCGATGGCGGCGCAGAATCCCTCCCAGAATTTCGGCTCCAGGCTGCCGACGGAGAGCCGGCGGCCATCGGCCGTCTCGTAGAGATCATAGACCCGGCCGCCGTTGAGGGCCATCTCCTCCGGCTCGGGCGTCTCCCCGGCGACGAGGTAATGGCTGATGAGGTGGGCTTGCCAGGCGAGCATCATGTCCAGCATGCTGATGTCGACGAACTGCCCTTCGCCGGTCGCGGCGCGATGGACGACGGCCGCCAGCAGCCCGACCAGCGCCCCCAGCGCCCCACCGCCTATGTCGGCCACCTGGATGCCCAGGGGCGGCGGGCCGGTCTCGCGACGGCCGCTGTAGCTGAGCGCGCCGGACAGGGCCAGATAGTTATTGTCGTGGCCGGCGCGGTCGCGCAGCGGACCGGTCTGGCCATAGCCGGTCAGGGCACAGTAGATGAGCGCCGGGTTGGCCGCGCGCAGGTCTTCGTAGCCGGCGCCCAGCCGCTCCATGACGCCCGGCCGGAACTGTTCGATGACGATGTTGTAGCCGCCGGTCGTCACCAGCCGGCGGATCACGTCGGCCGCGTCGGGGCGCTTCAGATCGAGAGCCAGCGAGCGCTTGTTGCGGTTGAGGACGCCATGCCAGGCGGATGTGTCGCCGTCATACGGCGGCAGGAAGCGCACCATGTCCGGTCGGGTGGGCGATTCGACGCGCACGACGGCCGCGCCCATGTCGGCCAACGCCATCGTGGCGAAAGGGCCGGGGAGCAAGGTGGTGAAGTCAAGTATCCTGAGCGAAGCCAGCGGGCCGGGCATGCTATCCTCCAGTTGTCCTTGCCCATAGAGTAGCGCAAAGGGGAGCAAGTGACGAGTGACGACCCGGCTGACGAATTACGAATTACGAATGAAGAGCATGTTCTTGCTGTGGTCTGTCGTCTGTGGTCTGCCGGCGGGCGACAGAGGTCGCGGTGGTTAGAAAGAAGAAGTGGCGTCGTGCTTCAGGGGGAGAAGGAAGGAGGGACAAA
>DAOMSB010000124.1:0-6812 GCA_035446145.1 Promineifilum sp. (SeqCode)
CCCGGTTATACCACGATGAAAAAGCAGGACCTTGTCTTTCGTATCATGCAGGCCGACGCCGAGTCGGGCGGGTTCCACTTTCGCGGTGGCGTGCTCGAGATCGTTGAAGACGACAAGCAGACGATGGGCTTCCTGCGGTCCGGCTCCTACCTGCCGAGTAAGGATGACATCTATGTCTCCAATTCGCAGATTCGCCGGATTGGGCTGAAAACGGGCGACATGGTCTATGGCCAGGTGCGCGTGCCGAAGGATAATGAGAAGTACTACAGCCTTCTGCGCGTCGAAGCCGTCAATGGGATGAGTCCTGACCAGCTCAAGAACCGGGTTCGCTACGAATCGCTGACTCCCATCTTCCCCGATCAGAAGCTCAAGCTCGAAACCAACCCCAACATTTTGTCGACACGCCTGATCGACCTCATTACACCGATCGGCCGCGGTCAGCGAGGCTTGATCGTTTCGCCTCCCAAGGCCGGCAAGACGACCGTCCTTAAAGAGATCGCCAACGGTATTTCGGAGAACTATCCCGAAGTTCATATGATGGTCGTTCTCATCGGCGAGCGCCCGGAAGAAGTGACCGACATGGAGCGCTCGACGCAGGGTGAAGTGGTGAGCTCCACCTTCGACGAGCCGGTGAAGAACCATTGCCGCGTGGCCGAGATGGCGCTGGAGCGCGCCAAGCGCCTGGTTGAATCGGGCCGCGATGTTGTCATTCTGCTCGACTCCATCACACGCCTCGCTCGCGCCTATAACTTGACCGTTCCCCCCAGCGGCCGGACGCTGTCCGGTGGTCTGGATCCCGGCGCGCTCTATCCGCCGAAGCGGTTCTTCGGCACGGCGCGAAACCTGGAATTCGGCGGTAGTCTGACGATCATTGCCACGACGCTGGTAGACACCGGCAGCCGCATGGATGATGTCATCTACGAAGAGTTTAAGGGTACGGGCAACATGGAGCTGATGCTCAGCCGTCGCTTGCAGGAGCGTCGTATCTTCCCAGCCTTCGATATTGAGCGCTCGAGCACTCGCCGCGAAGAATTGCTCATGTCGGCCGACGAACTGCAGCGCGTCTACACGATGCGTCGTATGCTGGGTCATCTGATGGACACCCCCGGCTACGATATCAGCAGCGCCACGGCGGCCGTTCTGCAACGCCTGCGAGCCACCAGGACCAATTATGAATTCCTGGAAACGCTCACCAAGGACATGGCCTAATCAATCGTTATCTCGGCTTGACAGGTGGACGGCCCCGGCTTTTGTTGCTGTAAAGAGACGCGGACCGCCCACCGGTCAGGTCTGTCAAGCTAAGCGCTTGTAGAGAAAGCAACTATTCGAGCCATATCCTTGTTGCTTCGCCCTCCACAGGTGGATAGCATCC
This sequence comes from Promineifilum sp. (SeqCode), assembly GCA_035446145.1. Classification (GTDB taxonomy): domain Bacteria; phylum Chloroflexota; class Anaerolineae; order Promineifilales; family Promineifilaceae; genus Promineifilum. The sequence continues at coordinate 1,373 of DAOMSB010000124.1, forward strand.
ACCGTTGCGTATGCAAATAGAAAAAGGCACCTGGCAGCGTGCTGCCGGGTATATCGTTCTTGTTCTGATAGCCGGACTCATTGTCCTGGGGTGGCGAGTTGGAATTGCCGGCGGGGGGAATACCTCGATCGGCGAGCAGCCTGTTTCCGCAACACCTGCTTCGGTCGCGGCGGCCGGCACGGTCGCCGGCGATCCCCCGGCTGTCGAAGCGGCTCCCGTTGTGGCGGACGCGCCTGTCCTCGTCGATGCGGCCCTGGTCCCGGCGGCCGTTCCCCATACCTTCGTCGGTCACAAGCCCGAACATGAATTTGTGGTTTACCGCGTCGAGCGCGGCGACACGCCTAACGGCATCGCCGACAAGTTCGGCATCAAGGCGACCACGCTGCTGGGCGGCAATCCATTGCTGAGTCAGGAGTCGAGCCTTTTGCAGACCGGCATCGATCTGGTTATCCTGCCGGTTGACGGCGTGCTCCATGACGTGGCTCCGGGCGACACGCTGGAGAGTATTTCCCAGCAATACAGTGTCCCGGTTGAGACGATTGTCGGCTACGGCCCGAATAACCTGGAGTTCCCCTATCGCCTTTACCCGGAAACACAGGTTCTGGTTCCCGGCGCCGTGCGCGAGGTATTCGTGTGGACGCCGCCAAGCCTTGAATCAGTCCGCGGCCGCTCCACGGGCAGCGGCGTCACGCCGCTCATCGTCGGCACCGGCACGTTCATCTATCCCGTCGGCTCGCGCAACTTCACCCAGTATTTCTGGTACGGTCATCCGGGCGTCGACATTGCTTTGCCCGAAGGGACAGCCGTCGTGGCTTCCGATACCGGCACTGTGACTTTTGCCGGATGGAACATCTATGGGTATGGCAATCTGATTGTAGTCAATCATGGCAACGGATATGAGACATTTTATGCTCATTTGAGCGGCATCAGCGTCGTTCCGGGGCAGATCGTCTACCAGGGGAATGTCATCGGTTCGACCGGCAATACCGGCAACTCCTCTGGGCCGCATGTCCACTTTGAGGTGCGCATCAACGGCGCGCAGGACAACCCTTGCTGGTACATTGGCGGCTGTTAGCGAAAGGCCTCAACTGCAATAAGCTCCGATAAACAAACGCGGAGCGCCCGGGATACTATTCCGGCGCTCCGCGTTTTTATTGATGAGTTCGGCTATCGGCTTTAACCGGATCGCCCGCCGATATCCGCCAGATGCCTGTCGCGCAATTGCCCACAACCGGCCTGGATGTCGATTCCGCGTCGAACGCGCACGGTGCTGGTGACGCCATATTCGGTCAGGATTTCCTGAAACCGGGCCACGCGCTCCGGCGAGGAAGGCGTGCCGCCATACCCGGCGGTGGGATTGAGCGGGATCAGGTTGACGTGCCCCAGCATCCCTTGTAGTAGTTCACCCAGTTTGTGCGCTTGTTCGGCAGTGTCGTTTTCTCCGGCGATGAGCGCCCACTCGAAGGTCATCCGGCGACCGGTCTTGGCCACATAATAACGGCAGGCTTCCATCAGTTCGGCCAGCGGCCAGCGACGGTTGACCGGCAACAGGCGACCGCGCTCCTCGTCCGTGGCGGCGTGGAGCGAGACGGCCAGCGGAGTCTGCCGCTGCTCGTCGGCATAGCGACGGATGGCCGGGATGAGGCCGACGGTGGAGATGGTGATCTTTCGCGCCCCAAGATTGAACCCCGTTGCGTCGGTCAATCGGTCGACTGTGGCCAGGGTGTTGTCGTAGTTGTGCAGCGGCTCGCCCATGCCCATCATGACGATATTGGTCACGTGCTGATCTTCGGCCGCCAGTTCACGGGCGAAGTACATCACCTGGCCGACGATCTCGGCCACGGACAGGTGGCGCATAAACCCCATTTGCCCCGTTGCGCAAAAGACACAACCCATTGCGCAGCCCGCCTGGGTGCTGATGCACAGCGTGCGACGCTTCTCATAGCGCATGAGCACCGTCTCGATGTACTGGCCGTCGGGCAATTGGAACAGGACTTTTCGGGTCTGGCCGTCGGACGAGTTCCGGCTGAGCGCGATCTCGCCGATCGTCAGGGTGGTTTCGCTCGCCAGCCGTTCGCGCAGTGCGCCGGGCAGCGTGCTCATCTCGTCAAATGTTCCGGCGTAATGATGATAGAGCCACTCCCATACCTGCCGCGCCCGATAGGCGGGTTGTCCCCACTCGGCCAGCAGAGCAGTCAGTTCCGGCAAGGATAAATCATAGAGATTAATCATAGTATTGTCAGTGGGCAACGGCCCGCTCCTGCGTCAGGAATGCAGCCAGTTCGGTGATATCGGCGAAGATGTAATCGGGGTGAACAGGCCCGGTCTCGGCTTCCTCTCGGGTCGAGATGCCGCTTAGAACAAGGATAGCTTGCAAACCGGCCGCCTTGGCCCCCTGGATATCCGTGGACAACCGATCGCCAACCATGGCTACGGCCGACGGATCGCCGCCGAGGCGCTCGACCGCTTCCTGAAAGATGACAGGCCCCGGTTTGCCGATGATGACCGGCTGCACGCTTGTGGCGGCAATGAGCATGGCCAGTGTGGCTCCGGCTCCCGGCATGGGACCTATCTCGGTTGGGTAGGTGGCATCAGGGTTCGTGCCGATGAAGGGCACGCCCTGATTGATCAAATGTGCTCCCATGGCCACATCCTGATAGGTCATGTTGGGCGAAAACCCGGCGACCACGGCTGCGGCCGTAATCGGAGCGGAAGACTTGGCTTCGAGATGAACGTCAGCGACCGACAGGATATGAAACCCTCGTGCCGATATGGCATCGTGCAGGCCTTTGGCGCCGATGACGTAGACGGCCGAACCCGGCGGAAACCGGCCGACCAGATAAGATGCCGTGGCCTCAGCCGAGGTCAGGATTTGTTGCGGCAACACCTGGACACCAAAACGGGCCAGTCGCTCAGTGTACATCATGACCGTCTTGGTGGCGTTGTTGGTTGCCAGGATGAAGCCGATATCGGCCGCGCGAAGGGTATCGAAAAAATCGACAAGGCCGGGCATCGGCGTGTCGCCGCGCCATAATACCCCATCCATATCGAGAATCAGGTTTTTGATTGGTTTGTTCATAATCATTGCATCTGTTCGTGGGCGCGAAACGGCGGGCGAACAATCAAAAGATTATAGCCGATAAAGAGCGCAGGGTCAGCAGCGGTGGATCGCCGGTTGGAGAGGCGGAATGGTGATGTTATAATTCACAAGTTGCCCGCCCGTCGGGAGACATTTTTGCCGAATAAAATAAGCGCGACGCGCCCTGTGGGAGAAAATCTGCACAAGTGAAAGTCTCGGTCATTATCCCGGTATACAATGAGTTCGCCACGGTTGAGCCGGCCGTCAGGGCTGTGCTGGCGGTCGATGAGGCGGACGAGATTATCATGGTTGACGACGGCTCAACCGATGGGACGCGCGATCTCTACCCGGCCATTCAGGCGCTCGATGAGTCGATCAAGGTCATCCTGCACGAGAAAAACATGGGCAAGGGCGCGGCCGTGCGTACCGGTTTTGAGCATGCCACCGGCGATATCTTCCTCATTCAGGACGCAGACCTGGAGTATGATCCCCGTGATTACCCCGCGTTGCTCCGACCAATTGTTGAAGGGCGGGCGGCCGTAGTCTATGGTTCCCGCTTTCGTGGCGGCCCGACCAAGACGATGTTCTTCTGGCACATGGTCGGCAATAAAATGCTGACCTTCGTGACCAATATCGTCTATAACACGATCCTGACCGATATGGAGACGTGCTACAAGGTCTTTCGGGCCGATGTGGTGCGGGGTATCCCGCTGCGGTCTCGCGGGTTTGAGTTTGAGCCGGAGATCACTTCCAAGGTGCTGAAGCGCGGCCATCGCATCTATGAGGTTCCGATCTCCTACAACGGCCGCGAGTTCGATGAGGGCAAGAAATTGAACCCGTGGCGCGAGGGGCCGAAAGCGCTCTACTATCTGTTGAAATATCGGTTTGTTGATTAGGACGACAAGCGACGAATCACAGGCTTCGGACGGCAGGTCTCTTGCTGTGACCTGTGGCGTGTGGGCTGTCACTTGTCTGGGAGCCACGCTCCGTTTCCACGGGCTTTTCGCTAACAGCTTCCACGCCGATGAGGCTCTCTTCGCTACCTGGGCACGACTGATCGCCGTGTGGCGTGATCCCCTTCTGCTGACCCAGGCTGTTGATAAACCCCCACTCCCGTTTTACCTGCAAGCGATTTTCTATCCTCTGTTCGGCCCGGTGGAGTGGGCGGCACGGATGCCGGCGTTCATCGCTTCGTTGCTGCTCATCCCGCTCGTCGCGCAACTGGCACGCCGTCTGACCGGCAACCGCGCGGCCGCTTTGCCGGCGGCGGTGTTCGTGGCCATGGCTCCGCTGGCCATCCAGTTCAGCGCCACCGCCTTCATCGATCCGCTGCTGACCTTCTGGCTGGCGGCGGCTTTGTACGTGATGGCGGCGCCAAAGTCGGAAAGCGCCTCTCGCCGTCACGGCCTTCTCGCCGGATTTCTCTTTGGGCTGGCCTTGGCCACAAAATACCAGGCGATCCTGTTTGTTCCATTGCTGGTTGGGGTGGGGTGGCTTGGGAATTGGGGGCGGCGCGAGTGGCTGCAGGGGATAGCGGGCATGTCGGCCGCCCTGTTGGCGCTATTGATATGGCAGTGGACCAGATCGGGCGATATGGTGGCGCTGCAATGGGCCAATATCGGCGGGATTCGCCCGGCTCGTTCGTGGGAGCTATGGCCGCGGGCCGTCGCGACGGTGCAGCTCTGGCGGTTGGCGGCGGGATGGCCGTTGGTCGTGCTAAGCGCCGTTGTGGTTGGAGCGCTGCTATGGATTAAGCGCGGGCGCTTCCGGCTCTCGTCGATGGATTCCCTGCTGATCCTGTTTATTTCGGGCTATATTCTGCTTCACTGGTTGTGGGCCGTGCCGATATGGGATCGTTATTTGCTGCCCGTCGTGCCGCTAGTGGCCGTCCTGTTCGGCCGAGTGATGAGCGCTTTGTGGTCGGCCACCGGGCAACGGATGCGGCCGCAAGGGGCTGCCGCGGCGGCGTCCCTGATGATCTTGCTGCTCATGCCCACTGCGTTGGTCGCGCGCGCGGGGCAATTCCCAATCGGCGGCCGGCCGGGAGCCGACGGCGGCGCGTCGCGCATCGCCCTGCTGCTGAAAGATGCCCCTTACGGCGCTGTCCTGTATGATCATTGGTATAGTTGGCACTGGCAATACCAGTTGTTCGACGGGCGGGTGTACGTGAGTTGGTTTCCCCATGCCGATGCTCTTATCGAAGACCTGATGGTGTTTGCCGGGGGTGGTTCCCCGCGCTATCTGGTCTTGCCGTCGTCGGCCGTCGGCGCTCCGGTAGCGCGGCAGTTGTCGAAGAATGGATATGTTCTGGAAAAGGTTGGCGGTCAGGAAGAAGCGGCCGGCATGACGCTTTACCGCATC
>DAOMSB010000125.1:0-6665 GCA_035446145.1 Promineifilum sp. (SeqCode)
TCAACCCCGAAATCCATGCGGCCCTTTTTCACGATTTGGATCGGGCAGATGTTTTCCCTGCTCGGAAGTCAGCTTGTTCAATTCGCGCTGATCTGGTGGCTGACTCAGCAAACCGGTTCGGCGACGGTGCTCGCTGGTGCCTCTATTGTCGGACTGGTGCCGCAGGTGATTCTTGGCCCTTTCGTTGGCCCCCTGATCGATCGCTGGAATCGGAAGTGGACGATGATTCTGGCTGATGGAGCAGTCGCGCTTTCGACGGGCGTCCTTGTTTACCTCTTCTGGACGGGGGCCGTTGAGGTCTGGCACATTTACGCGATTCTGTTCATTCGAGCACTGGGCGGCTCATTCCATTGGCCGGCCATGACCGCATCGATCTCGCTCATGGTGCCCCAGGAGCATCTAACGCGAGTTCAGGGTCTGAATCAGATCCTGAACGGCGGGTTGAGCATCGCCTCGGCCCCCCTCGGCGCGCTGTTGATTTCCCTGTTGCCGATGGAAAATGTGTTGATGATCGATATCGTCACCGCAGCCATTGCGATGGTAACGATCGCGTTTGTCCATGTGCCTCAGCCCGAGGCCAGACAAGCTCAGGTGGGTGAGACCTCGGCGTCATATCTCGCCGATTTGCGGGCCGGCCTTCGCTACATCCTGAACTGGCGTGGCCTCATGTTGTTGGGAGGCATGAGCATGCTGATCAACATGGTCCTTGGCCCGACGACCAGCTTTATGCCTCTGCTGATAACCGACCATTTTTCCGGTACGGCATGGCATCTGGGCCTCATTGAAGCGGCTTTCGGTATCGGCGTGTTAGCTGGTGGGATCTTGTTGAGCGTGTGGGGTGGGTTCAAACGACGGATTTATACGTCACTGGTCGGTCTTGGTGGAATTGGGCTGGGCATTCTGGTCGTTGGCCTGGCCCCGGCAAACCTGTTTTCGCTGGCTGTTGCCGGGATGGCGTTTGGCGGAGTCATGAGTTCGTTGTGTAACGGGCCGGTCATGGCGATATTTCAATCAACCGTTGCGCCTTCGATGCAAGGACGGGTGTTCACCCTGATTGGCAGCGCTTCGGCGGCCATGATGCCCTTGAGTTTGGCTCTCGCCGGGCCGATAGCCGACATCATCGGCGTGCGCACCTGGTTTCTGGTCGGCGGCCTGGCCACCCTCGCGCTCTGCCTGATTGCTCCCTTTATTCCGTCGTTGGTTAATATCGAGCGGGATCGGGATGATTTTGTGGAGGAAACAGGGCGCGTGGCTGTCCCGCATCTCGCACCCGTAGTCAAGGCGGCCGAAAAAGCCTGATTCGTCACAGTTGGTGGACTGCTCCGTCTTTTTGCGGAAATATGTACCCCCGAGTGAAATCCGGGGGTTTTGTTATTGATGATCAGGCGGCCGTCGTGATGGCGCGGAGGGCGATGCCGAACAAGAACAGGGTCGTGAACGCCAGCACCCACTGTGCCCGGTTGGTGTCATCGCCGCGCAGGACGGACAGATAGATAAACGGCAGAAACACCAGCGCAAATACGCCGTATAACAGATGGATGCTTGAACGCTGGATTGTGGCGCTGAAGCCGCCTATCCAGAGCACGGCTCCCAAAACGGCTTGAGCTACAAAAATCAGTTGGCCGATGAAAGCCGCCCCCAGGTAATTGCCGTTGACTGCTTGTCCACGGATGGCTCGAAACAAGCCCCAAAGGCCAATGATCAGGAAAAAGAGCCAGGCGGTATTGGATAACGCCCCATGAATTGATTGGATGATTGCCATTATTTGATGTTCCTTTCGGCCGCGAGTGTAGCTTTCCGCCAGATGCTTGTCAAAGCGTATTCACTGTCATGGCCCCCTCGGATGGGTTACAATCAGGGGATATGGATTCATATCAACGTGCGCTTGATTATCTCTATAGCTTCATCAACTTCGAGCATAAAGTGCTCGATCGCTATCAGGCCAGCAAGATCGATGCCGATCGGCCGCGCCGTTTGTTATCGTTGCTCGGCGATCCCCACCGGCAGTATCCGTCGATCCACATTGCCGGCACCAAGGGCAAGGGATCGGTCGCGGCGATGTGCGCCACCGCTCTGTGTGCGGCCGGCTTGCGCGTCGGGTTATATACATCGCCCCATCTGCGCGAATTCCGCGAGCGCATTCGCGTGATCGGCCCTGAGGACGCAGACGGCCGCATCCCGGAAGAAGCGTTCGTCACGCAGATGGATCGTGTCCGGGAACACCTTGATGAGGTTCCCGGCATCACCTGGTTCGAGATCGTTACGGCCATCGCTTTCATGTACTTTGCCGATGCTGGAGTTGACGTAGTCGTGGCTGAGGTCGGGCTGGGCGGCCGCCTGGACGCGACGAACGTCCTGCTGCCGGAGGTCTCGGTCATCACCAGCCTGAGCCTCGACCACACCCAACTGCTGGGGGACACGCTGGCCCAGATTGCCTACGAAAAGGGGGGGATCATCAAGCCTGGCGTTCCCGTTGTCACAGCCATGCAGAAACCCGAAGCGCTCAAGACTCTGGAGCAGATCGCGGCGGAAAGGGATTCTCCGCTGACAGTTGTTGGCCGCGACTGGCAATATCAAGTCTCGCGCGAGAGCAAATCCGGTCACGTGGAACAACGGTTGATCGTTGAGAATAATCGTGCGCCTGACCTCATCCCTCGGGGAAGCGAATTCACTGTAGCTCTTTCCGGCGCGCATCAATTGGAGAACGCGGCCGTTGCGCTGGCGACGCTGGAGACGGTTCATGGGCGCTTCCCAGGCCTTGACATTCATGCGTTGCATGTTGGGCTATCGACCGTTCGCTGGGATGGCCGCCTGCAGGTACTGCAGCAAGGCGCGGATTGCCCGACTGTGCTGGTCGATTGCGCGCATAATGATGATTCGGCTGCTCGACTTGTGAGCGCGGTGACGGCCGATTTTGACTACCGGCGATTGATTCTGATCTTTGGCGCGCCGGAGGACAAGAACGTCGCCGGGATGCTGTCTCGCCTGCTGCCGATAGCTGATCGAATCATCATGACCACGTCCAATCACCCCCGCTCAGCCACGCCGGAGCAACTTGTAGCCATGGCCGCCGATATGGGACGGGAGGCATCGATGACACACTCGGTGGCTGAGGCGCTGGATCAGGCGCTGGGAGAAGCCCGACCCGGCGATCTCGTTGTCGCCGCCGGCTCGATCATCGTAATCGGCGATTTGCTTAATCATTGGGACACCCTACAATCCGACACGACTACTAACCATGGATGATTTCGACTTCAGCCAGTTTCCCGACTTTCCCGAACTCTTCCCCGATCTGGGCGAAGACATATTTGATCAACCTGTCACGAAAGACAAGGATGGGATAATTGAATGCCCGTTCCTGGCTTTGCGCGACATTGTCCTGTTTCCGCAGATGGTGATGCCCTTGTTCATCGGGCGCGAGCGCTCGCTGGCGGCTATCAACGCGGCGAATACCAAGCGCGAGAATCTCATTGTCGCCACCCAGCGGGATAGCAATGTCGTGGATCCCGACGAGAGCGGGCTTTTTGAGATCGGGACAGAGACGACGATCGGCCGCCTGTTGCGCATGCCGGATGAATCGACCAGCGTTCTGGCCCAGGGCCGGCGGCGGGTTGAGATCCTCGAATTTACGCAATGGACGCCTTATATACGGGTGCGCGCCCGTGTTATCGAAGATGTGGAAGAGTGGAAGGCGAATACTGAGGCGCTGATGCGCGCCGTGTTGGCCTTGTTCGAGAAGGTCGTGGGGCTAAACCACAACTTGCCCGAAGAAGCCTATACCTACGCGCTCAACCTCGATGAGCCGGGTTGGCTGGCCGACTTTATCGCTTCGACATTGCCCGTCCCCTTTCCCATTCGGCAGCAGATCCTGGAAATCCTTGAGCCGCATACCCGACTGCAAACGATCAGCGTGCTGCTGGCCAAGGAGCTTGATGTTCTGGAACTCGAAGATGAGATCCAGAGCCAGGTTCAACAAGAGGTCGATCGCTCCCATCGGGAGCATTTTCTCCGCGAGCAGATGCGCATTATCCAGGGCGAGCTGGGCGAGCTGGACGTCTTTGGGCAAGAGCTGAGTGAACTGCGCGACGCGGTGGACAAGAAGAACCTGCCCGAGGGCGTCAGAGCCAAGATGGAGAAGGAGTTGGCCCGCCTCAATGCCATGCCGCCCATGTCGCCGGAGATCGGCATTATTCGCACCTATATCGACTGGATTCTGGATTTGCCGTGGCTGGAAGAGTCGGCCGATAATCTGGAAGTCGGCAACGCGGCCGCGGTGCTCGACGCCGATCATTACGGCCTGGAGCGGGTGAAAGATCGCATCCTGGAGTACATTGCTGTCCGTCGCATCGCCCCCGACAGCCTGCGCAGCCCGATCCTGTGCTTTGTGGGGCCGCCCGGCACGGGCAAGACCTCGCTCGGCCGCTCCATTGCCCGTGCGATGGGTCGGGAATTTGTGCGTATCAGCCTCGGCGGCGTGCGCGATGAGGCAGAGATCCGCGGTCACCGGCGCACCTATATCGGCGCGATGCCGGGACGGATCATCCAGGCCATGCGTCGCGTCGGCACGCGCAACCCGCTTTTTATGCTGGATGAGGTTGACAAGCTGGGCGCCGACTTTCGTGGTGATCCGTCGGCCGCCTTGCTGGAAGTGCTGGACCCCGAGCAGAATAACTCCTTCGTCGATCATTATCTGGGGCTGGAGTATGATCTGTCGCGCGTTCTGTTCGTGACGACGGCCAACTACCTGGACGCCATTCCCCACGCCCTGCAGGATCGTATGGAAGTCATTGAGTTCTCCAGCTATCTGGAAGAGGAGAAACTCGGTATCCTGCATCAATTCCTCATCCCGCGTCAGTTGGAGCAGCACGGGCTGGCGACCAAAAACGTGACCTTCACCGAAGATGGGCTGAAAACGCTGATTCGCGAGTACACTCGGGAAGCCGGCGTGCGCAACCTTGAGCGAGAAGTGGCTAACGTCTGCCGCAAGATCGCTCGCCAGGTTGCGGAAAGAAAGCGCTACCCCCGGCAGATCACACCCGACAAGGTGCGTGAGCTGCTGGGTCCGCCGCGCTTTACCGAGGATATCCGGCCTGATGTGGACGAGGTGGGCGTGGCCACGGGGGCGGCCTGGACAGCAGCGGGCGGCGAGTTGTTGATTATCGAGGTGAATCTCATGCCCGGCAAAGGGAATCTGATCCTCACCGGGCAGTTGGGCGACGTGATGCGCGAGAGCGCTCAGGCGGCGCTGACCTACACCCGTAGCCAGGTCGATGCCCTGGGGATTGAGGCTGAACGCTTCGAGCGACAGGATATCCACATTCATTTGCCCGAAGGAGCCGTGCCGAAGGATGGGCCATCGGCCGGGGCCACGCTGGCGACGGCGCTCATTTCGGCCTTCACCGGGCGATCGATACGCCACGATGTTGCCATGACGGGTGAAATCACACTGCGGGGGCGGGTCCTGCCCGTCGGCGGCGTGCGTGAGAAAGCATTGGCTGCTCGCCGGGCCGGCATCCGCACCTTTATCCTGCCACGCAAGAACGAGCGAGATCTGCTGGATATTCCCAAACATCTGCGACAAGACATTAAATTTGTGCTCGTGGATCGGATCGAAGAAGTGCTGGCGGCGGCGCTCTTGCCGCCCACCAGTCGGAAACAGGAGTTCTAATGGCCCATAATATGCCCATCGCCACATTCTCGATTGTGGCTTATGACCCCCGCAAAAAAGAATGGGGCGTGGCCGTGCAATCCAAATTTCTGGCTTGCGCGGCCGTCGTTTCCTGGGCGCGGGCGGGAGCCGGAGCGGTCGCCACGCAGTCTTTCGCCAATATCGCCTATGGGATCGACGGCCTTGATATGATGGAGCGCAACATCAGCGCGGCCGACACCATCGAGGCGCTGACCACCGCCGACGAGAACCGTGCCCAGCGTCAGGTGGGTATGGTGGACAAGAATGGGCGGGCGGGCGCCTTCACCGGCGACGGTTGCTATGACTGGGCCGGCCACATCGTTGGCGAGGGGTTTACTTGTCAGGGAAATATACTCGTGCCGGGCACGGTCGAGGCGATGGCGGCTACTTTCGAAGCGGCCCGTCGCGGGCCAGGTGAGTTGGCCGATTGGCTGGTTGAGGCGCTGGCGGCTGGGCAAGCGGCCGGTGGCGATAGTCGCGGCCGTCAGGCGGCCGGCGTGATGGTCGTGCGCCACAACGGCGGCTATGGCGGTAATAACGATCGTTATCTGGATCTACGCGTGGACGATCACCCCGAGCCGATCGAGAAGCTGGCCGAACTTGTGACCATGCATCATCTATTGTTCGGCGAGGTAGATCCCGACAAACTGGTTTCCCTCGCCGGCGTGGCCGGTGATCTGCAAAAAGTGTTGCGCCGAAGCGGCCACCTGACGCGCGATGTCGATGGCCAGTTTGATGACGAGACCCGTGAGGCCCTGCGCGCGCTGGTCGGCAGCGAAAACCTCGAAGAACGCTGGGATGGCACGGGCGAAATGATCGACAGCGTTGTCGTCGATTTCCTGATGCGGCGCTACGGATAGACAGTTATGAGTGAAGAGAGCAAGAGAGGGTTGCTGATCGAGCGGCCGATCGTCGTGCGCACCAGCAATTCGAAATATGAAAGCCGTCAGACTATACTGGCTGCATGAGAGCGAGT
>DAOMSB010000126.1:0-6636 GCA_035446145.1 Promineifilum sp. (SeqCode)
GGCCGTCGTCGCCCCATCTACGTATCTGGCGGAAACGTTTGCCGTGTATCCCGAACTGGCTCCTCGCCTGCGCGTTATCCCCAATATCCTGGAGATCGACAACTACCCCTATCGCCACCGAGCGAGCGTCAGGCCCAACTTGTTGTGGATGCGCACTTTTCACGAAGTCTATCATCCGGAGATGGCGGTCGAGGTGCTGGCCGAGCTGCGTCAAACGCACCCGGCGGCGACGCTGACGATGGCCGGGCAGGAAAAGGGGTTGCACGCGGTCGTGCAAGAGCTGGCGCGACGGCGCGGTTTAGTCGATGCCGTGTACTTTCCCGGTTTTTTGAACCCGGAGGGCAAATTGCGGGAGTTCGCCACCCACGACATCTATCTCAACACCAATCGCGTTGACAATATGCCGGTTAGTGTGCTGGAGGCGGCGGCGTTCGGGCTGCCGGTGGTGGCCACGGCCGTCGGCGGCGTGCCTCACCTGCTGCGTGATGGCGAGACCGGGTTGCTGGTGCCTGATGGTGATGTGGTGGCGATGGCCGCCGCGGTTCGGCGCTTGCTCGGTGAGCCGGGATTGGCCGCGACATTATCGGCCAACGGCCGCGCGCTGGCGGAATCGTGCGCGTGGGAGCCGGTTAGGCGACAGTGGGAAAGCCTGTTCGCTGAGGTGCTGCATGCCTGACTGGTTGCGCATTTATCATAAGCTGCCCTATCCGGCCAAGATGCTGGCCGCCGGCGCCCGTGGTCGCTATCTGAACCGCTGGCGCTACAGCGCCGCCACCGAGCCGATGGTGGCCGAGTACCTCGCTCATGACGGGTGGAGCGACGAACAGTGGCGGGCGTGGCGCGAGGAGCGATTGGCTTTTGTCCTGCGTCGGGCGGCCGAGGATGTGCCCTATTATCGGGAGCAATGGGCGCGGCGGCGGGCGGCCGGAGATCGAGCCTCTGTCGAGTATTTGGAGAACTGGCCGGTGCTGGGCAAGGAAGCCCTTCGGGCCGCGCCGCGCGCTTTCCTGGCCGACGATTGCGATCCCGGGTCGATGTTCTATGAGCACACCAGCGGTACGACAGGCAAGCCGCTTCACATCTGGTTGAGCCGGGAGACGGTGCAGGCCTGGTTCGCGCTGTTCGAGGCGCGAGCGCGACGCTGGTATGGAGTGGATCGCCATGATCGCTGGGCGATCCTCGGTGGTCAGCTTGTCGCGCCGGTTGAGCGCGATCGACCGCCGTTCTGGGTGTGGAACATGGGCCTCAATCAGCTCTATCTCTCGACCTATCATCTCGCGCCGGAGAACATCGCTGCCTATGTGGCCGCGATTGAGAAGCACGAGATCCGCTATCTGCTGGGCTATCCGTCGGCTCTCTATCGATTGGCACGGGAACTCCTCGACCAAGGGCTGGCCGGGCCACGGCTGCAGGTCGCTATCGGCAATGCCGAACCACTGCTCGATCACCAGCGGGAGGCTATCACCGCGGCTTTCGATTGCCCGGCCCGCGAGACCTACGGCATGGCCGAGATCGCCGCCGCAGCCGGCGATTGCGAGCTGGGGCGACTCCATGTATGGCCGGAGGCGGGCTACATCGAGATTTTTGCCGATACGGCCGATGAAGTCGTTCCGGTTGGGCAGTCGGGGCGACTCGTCGCTACCGGCTTGATGAATGCCGACATGCCGCTTATACGCTACGAGACGGGGGATCGGGCAACGATGGCTGTCGAAGGGTGCGCTTGCGGCCGCGCGCTGCCCGTCCTGCAAGCTATTGAAGGGCGCGTCGATGATGTCGTTGTGACGCGTGACGGCCGTCACATCGGCCGCCTCGATCCGGTGTTCAAGGCCGACTTGCCCATCGTCGAGGCCCAGATCATTCAAGAGAGCCTGGACACGTTGCGGGTGCTCTACGTGCCCACCGCGACGTATACCGAAGCGGATGGCACGTCGCTGGTGCAGCGCATCCACGACCGAACCGGCGACGACATGCGCGTCATCCTGGAAGCGGTCGAGGCTGTGCCGCGCACGGCCAACGGCAAGTTTCGTGCCGTCATCTCGCGCGTCGGCCGCGAAGGGAAGGCGCCATGAGCCGGAAGCGCGAGGTTCTGCTGGTCGCGGGGCTGTTTGTCATTGCGGTGATCGGTTCGGCCATGGTCTGGTCGCTCCTGCCGGCCGAATACCGGGAAAACCAGAGCACCGACTACCTCAATGCCTATGAGCCGGTGGCGCGGGCTATCGCCGCCGGGCAAGGGATCACACTTGACGGCGAGATCGCCACGCGCTACCCGCCGGGTTTTTCGATTTTGCTGGCCGGGGTTTTTCGATCGGGAAGCACGCTGAATGTGGCCGACGAGACAGCGTTGTTGGCTTTTCGGCTGGTGTGCGTCGGACTGGCCGTCGTGCTGGTCTATGGGCTGGCGCGGTTGGTCTGGTCTCCCCGCGCGGCCCTGATCCCCGCTCTGGCCTGGATGACGTACCCATTTTCGTTGTGGCTGGCCAAGCAGCCCAATAGCGAGGTGCCGTTTGTGCCTGTGTTCTATGCGGCGCTGTTGCTCTTTTGGCTGGCCTTGTTGCGTGGTCGCGGCGGGGCGCGAAGCTGGGCGCTCTTCCTGGTCGCCGGGGCGTTGACCGGCGCGGCGATGCTCATCCGGCCGGCGGCGATTGGGTTGAGCGTCATAATGGCGCTCACGATCCTGTTATTTGCCGTCCGCGGGGCGGCACTGCGAACGAGACTTGGCTATGGCGCGTTGGTTGTGCTGGGCAGCTTGCTGGTTGTGTTGCCCTGGGAAGCGGCGGTCTATGCACGCACGGGGAAGATTATCCCCCTAAGCAGCGGCGGGGCGGCGACGATCCATGATGGCCTCACCTTTCTGGCCGTCCCCAAGGAGTACCGGCGCGAGGTTAACGTGCCCGATGATGTGGCCGACCTGATGTGGGCCATCCACGAGCGGCGGGACGAGACGGCGACGACCGGCGGCGTGTTTCGGGTCATGGCTGAAGAGGCACGCGCCGCGCCGGTTGCGTTCGGCAAGCTGATGCTCATGAAGCTGGCGCGGAGCTGGTACGGTATCGACAGCCGTATGCTGGAGTTGCCGACGCTGCTGATTCAGGGCGTGTATCTCATATTCATCGTCTGGGGCACGATCTACTGTTGGCGGCAGGGCGGAGCGCTGCGGCGGATGATCGGCGGCAACTGGCTTATTGTCGGCTATTTCTGGGGAATGACGTTTCTGGTTGTGCCCCTGTTGCGCTACATGGCCCCGGTCATGGGGTTGCTGATGCTGGCGCTGCCCGGCGTCTATTACTCCTTCGCCGCATGGCGAAAAGAGCGCACTGTTTCGCGCGCCGCCTCAGTTTGAGCGATTTCTGATTTTATCACAAGGCCTTCACGCATTTTCCACGCCGGGCGGCCCGCTTGGCGCGTACACTTGTTATATGAACAACCTGCCGCTGGTTTCTGTCATCATGCCTGTCCGCGATGAAGCGGCCTACATCGAGCGCAGCCTCGGATCGGTGCTGGCGCAGGATTACCCGGCCGACCGGCTGGAGATCCTCGTCGTTGACGGCATGTCGACCGACGGCACGCGTGAGGTTGTGGTAGCCGCGCAAGCCACGCGGTCCAATCTGCGATTGCTTGATAACCCGCGGGGCATCGTACCGCCAGGTCTCAATATCGGCATCGCCGAGGCGCAGGGAGACATCGTCGTGCGTGTCGACGGTCACTGCGAGATTGCGACCGATTACGTGCGGCGCTGTGTGGAGCATCTGCTGGCTGATGACGTGGAAGCGGTCGGCGGGCCGATTGAGACGATCGGTGAGACCGACGAGGCGCAGGCTATCGCCCTGGCTATGAGTTCGTGGTTTGGCGTGGGCGGCTCGGCCTTCCGCACGATCAACGATCGGCCGATGCTGGTTGAGACGGTCGCCTTCCCGGCCTACACGCGCGAGACATTGCGACGCCTCGGCCCGTTTGATGAAGAGCTGGTGCGCAATCAGGACGATGAGTACAACTATCGTCTGCTGAAAAGCGGCGGCCGCATTCTGCTGTCGCCCGACATTCGCTCGCGCTACTATAGTCGCGGGAGCCTGCGCAAGCTGTGGCGACAGTATTATCAGTACGGCTTCTGGAAGGTGCGGGTCATGCAGAAGCACCCGCGGCAGATGCGACTGCGGCAATTTGTGCCGCCGGCGTTCGTCGCCGCCCTGCTGGGCTCCTTACTGTTTGGTATGTTTCTCCGGCCGTTCCGCTACGTGTTGGCCTTTATTCTGATATTGTATGTCATGGCCGACCTGAGCGCGTCTCTTTCACTCGGGCGAGCACATGGTCCACGCCACGTACCACGATTGCTGATGATCCACCCGATCCTTCATCTAAGTTATGGGTTGGGTTTCCTGGCGGGCCTGCGACATTTCGCCGGACGACGGGAATGATGCGCCACGGCCGCCCAAAGCGAGTAACAATGAGTCACACCAATCAATCCAACACAGGCAAGACAGGTATCACGCGCCGGCGGTTTTTGCAGCAGTCGGCCGTCGTCATGAGCGGTCTCGCGCTTCAGCGAACCTGGATGGGTGCGGCCGCGCTGCGCCTGGGGCGGGCGCTTCAGGGCGCGGATGCCATCAACGTCATGGACCCGGCTTATGGCGCGAAAGGTGACGGCAAGACTAACGACCGCGACGCCTTTCAGGCAGCTATCGACGCCGCCGTGGAAGCCGGAGTGCCGCTCTATATTCCACGGCCGCCACAGTTCTACCGCATCGGGCTGGATCCGAATCACGATCGGCTGCTGGTTGCCGGCGACCTGGCTATTGTGGGCGACGGGCGCGTGACGACCACCCTGCGCTTCACAGTGAATACAACGGCGAGTGGCAAGAACTATTCCGCCTTCTTTGTGCCGGGCGGGGTCAATTTCGGGATAGCCAATTTACGGTTGGAGGAGGATCTCCACCAACCGGTTGAGCAGTTCGAATTCATGGGCGTGTTTTTGCAGCCGTCCAAAGCCGATAACACCTGCGTTGTGGAATCGGTGGATATCGATGGGTTCACCCACTGCCTCTACTCCCCCTCGTCGGGCGACGATAGCAGTGATGGCGAGCTGTTCCTGACCGTGCGCGATTGTGATTTGCATCCGTGGTGGACATTTTGCATCGGTCTGTGGACTGTGCCGGGCGGGCACAAGCGCCTGCATATTTACGACAGCTATCTCCACGACAACCAGAACGGCCATCTGGTGTATACCCACCCCCATAACTCGGTCTACGTCGAGAACACGCGTTTCGACGGGGCCAGTTCGTGGGCATTTCACTTCCAGGGCACGGAGGTGGCCGGCGATCCGGAGTATCAGCGCTTCGTCGGCTGCTGGTTTGGCCCGCGCAACACCCAGGGGCTAATCACCCAGGATCGGGCGACGGTCGCCACTGAAGTGGAAGTGAGCAATTGCATGTTTGAGGGCCAGCCTTCGATCCAGATTCGCTCCGATATCGTGATCGACGGCTGTTATTTCACGACGAGCCAGGACTCGGCCCGCGACGCGTTATTCATCGGGGCCTATTCCAACGCGCCGTGGCGGGCGATAATTCGTAATTGCATCTTCGCGCCGAAGTCCAACATGCTGCCTCAGGTCGATATGCGCCTGGAGAATATCGACGTGACCATCGAGAATTGCCAGTTCTTCAACCAGCGCTCCGGGACGATGCTGACCCTGGGGGGCGGGACGATGAACCGCTACACCGTTCAAGATTGCGTGTTCTACAACCGGCCGGACAATGCGTCGCAATCGATCGCCATTGAAGTCGATAATGGGCAGACGGTGATCGACAACTGCCGGTTCTTCGGCCGCGCCATCGGCGATCGTGGGGTCATTATCCTTCACAGCACCGACATTGGCCCGGCGGCCGACTCATTTCTGCAGATCGACAACTGCACGTTCAAGGATGTGAGCGGCGGCACGGTGTTCTACGCGCTTATGCCCACGGCCAATAGCTGGAGCGGAAAATTCGCGGGCACCAATAATCACATCGTCAACCTGCAGACGGGCAAGCCGCTGCTCATCGTCGATCCGCCGGCACCGGTTTACGGTCGCCTGACTCCGGTGGCGGCCGTCGCTCCAACCTCGATACCCGCCGGGCCGATGATGATCCTGTCCAGCAATTACGATACCTATGAGGTGCTGGGGTCGGCCGATGTCGCCACCTTGCACTGGTGGACGGCCGATGGGCTGTCCGACCCATTATTCAGCGGGACAGTTACCCTGAAAGCGACCGTACCCTTTGCTCTCGTAACCGGGGGAAACATCCAGTTGGCGGGCGGCGCGGCGCGCCGCGATGTCGCTGCCGGCGCTTCGGTGCGACTCACTTATGATTCGGCGGCGGGCGCGTGGAGCGAGGGGTAGGCTGATGGGCGGCCCAGCGGGATCAGACGAAACGGCGCGAGTGCGCGAGGTATATGCCGAGCGCGCCGAGCGTTTGGCGGGGGCCGGAACCTATTCGCTGACCAACGACGCCTATCTGTTCGCCATCCAGAGCCGGCAGCGGGCGTTGTTGCGCATGTTGCGACGCGAGGGGATGTGGCCACTGGCCGGCAAGGACATCCTGGAAGTGGGCTGCGGCAATGGCGGCGTGTTGCTGGAGCTTCTCGGCTATGGGGCCGATCCCC
>DAOMSB010000127.1:0-6613 GCA_035446145.1 Promineifilum sp. (SeqCode)
CTCTCCCCATAATACTGATAATAATCCACCCGAATATTGCCGTTGAACAGCTTGCGCACGCGATCCGGGCGGCCGCGCTTGAAATAATCGGGGAATTTCGCGTCGGCCGTCAGGATGTAGACCGACCAGCCCCGCTTCTTGCGCATCATCTTGTTGAGCGTGATATAGAGATCGTTGATCTCGCGGAACTCCGCCATCCGCTGTCCATACGGCGGGTTGGAGATCAGGATGCCGTACTCCTGATCGATCCACAGGTCGGCCAGCGCCTTCTGCTCGAAGGTGATATCTTCCCCCACCCCGGCCAGCGCCGCGTTCTGTTTGGCGATGCGGATGGCGTCGGCGTCGATGTCGTAGCCGAACAGGGCCGGCGTTTCCGATGGGGTGACCGCTTCTGTTGCCTCATGACGCGCCGCCGGCCAGGCCCCCTCCCCCACTGCCGGCCAGCGCTCGGCGGCGAACGAGCGCCGCAGCCCGGGGGCCATCCGCCGGCCGATCATCGCCGCCTCGATCAGGATGGTGCCGGAGCCGCACATCGGGTCGATCAGCAGCCGCCCCTTGCTCCAGAACGACAGCAGCACCAGCGCCGCCGCCAGCGTCTCGGTCAGCGGCGCGGCCCCCGCCTCGGCGCGATAGCCGCGCTTGTGCAGCCCGTCGCCGGACGTGTCCAGCGCCAGCGTGGCCCGATCCTGGCGGATGGTGACCTGGATGCCGTAATCGGCCCCCGTCTCCGGCAGCGCCGCCGTCCCATGGGCGGCCATGAGCCGCTCGGCCACCGCCTTCTTGACGATGGCCTGGCAGCTGCGCTCGCTCTGCAGCGTGGAACGGACGGCGCGGGCGTTGACGGGAAAGCGGCCGTCGGCGGGAATCCACTGCTCCCACGGCAGCGCGCGGGTCTGCCGGAACAGTTCGTCGAAGCTGAGGGCCGGGAACTCCCCCAACTGCACCAGCACCCGGTCGGCGCAGCGCAGCCACAGATT
Source organism: Promineifilum sp. (SeqCode) (assembly GCA_035446145.1). Lineage (GTDB taxonomy): Bacteria > Chloroflexota > Anaerolineae > Promineifilales > Promineifilaceae > Promineifilum. Next base: position 978 of record DAOMSB010000127.1, read on the forward strand.
GGCGCGGGGGATGTCCTCGGCCGCGGCCGAAAAGGTCACACGTCCCTCGCCGCCGCGCACGTCGTCGAAGCCCAGCGCCGCCACCTCGCGCTTCACCACCGCCTCCAGCCCAAATTTGGCCGTCGCAATCAGGGTAATTGGTTCCATGGCGGCAATTGTATCCGCTCTCTGGCGAGATGATGAAAAAATAAGGCGCAAGCCCCCTCGCCTGCGCCTTACACCTGAGATGTGTCCTCCCCGAACACGCGCTCAGATCAGATGGCCCGCTAACCCCGCGGACGTTGGCCGTCGGGATTGGCGAGTCTAATCCATGGGGTCGGCGGGCGAATCATACAGCCCCGCGGCCGCTCGCACTTTCCCGGCCACGCTTTCGCGCAGTTCCGGTGGGGCCAGCACTTCCACTTGCGCCCCCCAACCCAGCACCCAGGGCTCCATCTCGCGCCATTCGGCGATCTCGGCCGACCACTCGCACCCCCCGTCCGGCCGGTCGTCAATCGTCTGGGATGGGTGCCAGATGCTCTCCTTCACGCGCGGCGTGACCAGCGGCGAGAAACGCAGTCGCACCGTGTCCGCCTCCCCCTCGCCGTGCCAGATACCCCAGGCGTGTTCGAGCATGGCGTAGCTGTCGAATGTGTCGGGGATGGTGAACGGCTCCGTCGTCACCGACACCCGCTCGATCCTGCTCAGCTTCAGGGTGATCACCTGGTCGTGGTAATCGCTGTGGCCGATGAGATAGAGGCCGTCGCTCCAGATCGACGGCTCCAGCTGGTAGGGGCTGATGGTGTAGACGCGGGTCGGGGCGTGGGGCTTGTGATAATGCACCCGCAGCTTGCGGCCGTTGGTCCAGCCCTCGACGATCCGCTCCAGATTGTCCGTCTGCTGCTGATCGGACTCCTGCTCCAGCACCTCCTGCGCCGCCCGCACCAGGTTGCGCATCATCGGCTGCCGCAGCACATGGGCCAGCTTCTCCAGCGCCGAGGCGGTCGGCCTGTGGGCGATGCGCGTCTGCTGCTGCAGCCGTCGCCCGCCCAGATAGAGCGCCAGCGCCTCCATCTGCGACAGCTGGATGCCGGTCATCTGCTTCTTGCGGTCCAGTCGATAGCGGCCGTCCCCCTCGTGGATGAAGGGGAGAGCCAGGTCGTCCTCCATGAAGCGCCGCGCGCGGTAGATGGTCGTCCGGTGGGCGTCCAGCCGCTCGGCCAGCTCAATGTCGGTATAGGCGCGGTCGGTATAGAGGCGTTCCATCTCGCGAATGAGTTCGGCCCGCCGCACAGAGCGCTCGGTCATCAGGCTTCTCCTGTCGTCATGGGTTTGTTTGCCGCCATCATACACCAGTCGAGCGGCGAATTGCGCCACAGTCGTGCCACAACTGTGCCACAACTGTGCCACAGTTGCGCCACAACTGTAGCGCAGACATTCCTGTCTGCGCTACCCTTCGCCATGGCGGCGGCCGAACCAGGACAGGCGGCCGCGCTCGTCCTCGATCAGCATCTCCCCGCGATCTTCCAATTGGGTGAGCGCGCGCATGATCGTCTTGTTGTCGAAGCCCAACTGCCGGGCCACCCACCCCGGCCGCTGCCCCGGGTTGTTGATGATCGCATCACGAATCTTGTCCAGCCGTTCCGTATCGCCTCTACGAGCCATGGTCCACCCCTATCCGGTCATATTTTGTACCCGGCCGGTCGTCCGCCGGGCCACGCTGGAAGGTTATGCCCTGAGGGTAGGATCGCCCTGTTGCAAGGGGCGCAACAGCGCAGCGAAATCCGTTGCAATTTGGCAAATTGGGGTCATTTCATCGATAATGCGAGCCAATTACGCCGGGCGACGAGCGAAACGGGATTGCCCGCGACGAGAAATGGGTGGGCGATGCGACGACGAAACATATTTCAGCTCTATCAGGATGAATTCTCGGGCTATAACCTGTCGATCTTCCGGCAGGATTTGCTGGCCGGCCTCACCGTGGCCGCCGTGGCCTTGCCACTGGCGCTGGCCTTCGGCGTGGCTTCGGGCGCAACGGCCGCTGCCGGACTGGTGACGGCCATCATCTCCGGCCTGCTCATCGGCTTCCTGTCCGGCGCGCCCTATCAGATTTCCGGGCCGACGGGGGCCATGAGCGCCGTGCTCATCCTGCTCGTAGCCCGCTACGGCCTGCCGGGGATGTGGATCGCCGGCCTCATGGCGGGCGTACTGCTGCTCATCATCGGCCTGCTGCGACTCGGCCGCTTCATTGCCTACATCCCGTCGCCGGTCATCACCGGTTTCACGTCCGGCATCGCCCTCATCATCTTCATCGGCCAGATCGACCACTTTCTGGGCATCACCACCACGGGCGGTGAGGAAGTCTCCACCCTGCTCAAGCTGCTGAGCTATTTCCGGGGCGGCTTCGTCGTCGATTGGCGGGCGGTGGCGCTGGGGATGCTCGTCATCCTGACGATGGTGTTCTGGCCCGCCCGCTGGAACGCGCGCTTCCCGTCGTCGCTGCTGGGCCTCATCGTGGCCACGGCCGCGGGCGTCGTGCTGGGCTGGCCGGTGCCCGAAATCGGCGAGATTCCCCAGACGTTGCTGCTGGCCGACCGCCTGGGGTTCGACCAGATTCCCTGGGGAGAGCTGACGAATTTCATCGGCCCGGCGCTGACCATCACCGCGCTGGGGGCAATCGAGAGCCTGCTGTGCGGCGCGGTGGCCGCCAACATGACCGGGATTCGCCTGCAGGCCAATCAGGAACTCATCGCCCAGGGGGTGGGCAACATCGTCATCCCGTTCTTCGGCGGCGTGCCGGCCACGGCGGCCATCGCCCGCACCAGCGTCGGCATCCGCGCCGGCGGCCACACGCGCATGGTCAGCATCATCCACGCGCTGGGGCTGCTGCTGTCGATGTTTCTGCTGGCCCCGATCATGGGGCGTATCCCGTTGGCGGCGCTGGCCGGGGTGCTGATGGTCACCGCCGTGCGCATGAACGAGTGGGAGGCGATTCGCTTCATCTTCGGCCGCCGCTTCAAGACAGGCATGATCACCTTCCTCATCACCCTGTTCGCCACCATCTCGCTCGACCTGACCCAGGCCATCCTGATCGGTGTGTTCATCTCCGGCGCGATCTTCCTGAGCCAGATCGCCGTCCTCGATGTCGAGGTGCAGGAGGTCGACCCCGAAAAGCTGCGCCGGCGGGGGATCGAGACGGCGGGCAAATGCAATCACGTGCGCGTCGGCTATCTCACCGGGCCGCTGTTCTTCGCCGCCACGGGCAGCTTCAACGAGGCATTCGCCAGGCTGGGCGACACCCACGCGCTGATCCTGTCGATGCGCGGCGTGCCGCTGATCGACACGTCCGGGCTGGAGGCGATCCGGCGGCTCGACGAGCAATTGCGCGAGCGCGGCGGCGTGCTGATGTTCGCCGGGGTGCACAAGAACGCCCTGCGGATGATGGAGCGGGCCGGGCTGGTGGAGGAGATCGGCCCGGAGAACTTCTTCTGGAGCAGCGATCAGGCGATTGTGGCCGCCGAGGCGAGAGGATGCCGGTTTTGTGAGGTGGCGGCTTAAGTTGCGCGGCAAGGGGCGGGGGTTATCATACCGATAGCCCATGAGTACCGAACCCCCGAACAAACAAATGAAATCCCGGTAGCGGGTGGCCGACCACGGCGAGGTCTTCACCGGCGAGCGCGAGGTCAAGCTCTATCGGGCGGAGGCTCGCGACGAGGTGCGCGCCGCGGCCGAATATATCACCTTGCCTACCTGTCGTGTAATGTTAAGATTTCCGCACGCCAATCCACATGGGGCAACAACAACATGGATTTTCTGACAGCCGCCGCAATGGTCCTGGAGCAAGTGGGTACGCCGCTTCATTACAAGGAGATCGCCCAGCGCGCTTTGTTGCTGCCGCAGTTCACGCCTTTGGGACAGACGCCTGAGGCCACCATGGGTTCGCGCCTGTACGTGGATACCAAGAAGGATGATTCGCGGTTTGAGCGCATAGGCCGGGGATTATTCGCCTTAAAACCCAAGTCACGGCAGGATGAGATCGCTCGACGAGTGGATGAGATCAATGATCAGGCCCGGCGGGCGCTGCACAAGCGGCTCCGCGTTATGCCGGCCGACCGCTTTGAGGCGTTCATCGGTGAACTGCTAATAGCTATCGGGTAGCTATCGGGTTCGATGAAACATCGGTTCAGGTGACGAGCTACAGCAATGACGGGGGGATTGATGTACGAGGCGTCATGAATGCCGGCGACGTGACGACCGTCACGGCGTCCGTTCAGGTCAAACGATGGAAAACTAACGTGCCGGTCAAAGTGGTTCGCGAGTTGCGTGGATCGCTGACCACTCATGAACAAGGGATCATTATCACGACCAGCGATTACACGGCAGATGCCCAAAAAGAGGCCCGCGCCATCGGCAAGGCGCCGATAAGTCTGGTGAACGGGGAAAAATTGATCGAACTTCTAGTAAAACATTCGATTGGGGTAAACAAGAAGCCGTACACGGTGATTTCGCTCGACGAAGAGTGGTGGAATGAATCGAATGATGCCCTGGTGCCTGACTTTGATGAGCCTTCGTTGATAGTTGAAAAGGTTGATGTGACACGGACGGCGGCGGATGTATCATTTCCGCTGACTGTTAGAGCGCTAAACAAACCAGATGTGTTTGCCGAGTTGTTGTCCCGGGAAGGGGAGATGCTTTTCCAGGATGAGCGCTTTAAAAAACCTTCAGCCCCTGGGATGATAGCCTCCGGCTGGAAGTCGGCCAATGGTTGGACTTATTGGCTTTATCAGGACCCCGAAAGCGGCGAATGGCGGCCGATTGCCGAATTACGACGACCTGCTAATACACCGAAACACATTTCCGAAGCCTCCCCACCCCGCCGATAGCTCCCCGAACCGGTTTCCAACCGGTTTTGTCTCCCGGCCGCAAGTTTGAACCCGCGCATGCTGAACCCGCACACTTGGTCACACGCGATTGCCCTGGGCAGGATGGTGTGCTAAGGTTTGATTTCGTCGGTCGCTGCCGCTTGAGTTCAGTAGTTGTACTGCCGATTGGCTATGCGAAATAACAAAGGATCATTCATTGACTATGACAGCAACCACCACCGCTGAAAGTCCTTCTACGGGTGCCGGCGCCACACCCGCCCGCCCACTCATCCCATGGCTCATCGCCGCTGCCGTCCTGCTGCTCGCCGGCGGCTTGCTGGGCTATTGGCTCGGCCGCGCCCCCATTCCGGCGGCCGATTCGGTCGAGGTCGGCTTCGCCCGCGACATGAGCATCCACCATGAGCAGGCGGTCGCCATGGCGGCGCTGGTCTATGACCGCTCCGACAACGACGCCGTGCGCTCGCTGGCCTTCGACATCCTGACCACGCAGCAGGGCCAGATCGGCATCATGACCGGCTGGCTCGACGCCTGGGGCTTGCCGTTGACTTCCGCCGGGCCGCGCATGGGCTGGATGGGCATGCCGATGACCGGTCTCATGCCCGGTATGGCCACGGCCGAACAGATGGCCACCCTGCGCGCCGCCACCGGCATCGAAGCCGATACCCTCTTCCTGCAGCTGATGATCCCCCACCACCGATCCGGCATGGAGATGGCCCAATACATCGCCGACCGCACCCGGATCGAGTCGGTTCGCCGCTTCACCGCCGGGATGGC
>DAOMSB010000128.1:0-6510 GCA_035446145.1 Promineifilum sp. (SeqCode)
CTGAAGAAGCGTTGCCGCAGTACGCGCTGGCGCTGGAACCCTATCTCGACAAGGGGCTGGCCACGCCCAAGCGGCGGCCGATGCGCCTCTATTCCGACACCAATTCGGCCGCCCATGTCATCGGCTACATGGGATCGATTCCCCCCGAGCAGCTGGCCGATTTCCAGGCAAAAGGGTTTACCGGCGACGAGATGGTCGGCATTGCCGGGCTGGAGGCGTGGGGTGAGGATTACCTCAACGGCGAGCGTGGCGGCATCCTGAGCGTGGTCGACGCCGCCGGGCAGGTCATCGACATCGTGGGCGACCGCGAGCCGCAGCCGGCGCGCAGCATCTATACCACACTCGACCTGAAGTTTCAGGCGGCCGTGGAGCAGGCATTGGCCGACGCCATCGCCACCCACCCGGCAGCCGAGTTCGGAGCCATCGCCGTCCTCGATCCGCGCGACGGTGCGGTGCGCGCGCTGGCCACCTGGCCGACCTACGATCCCAAGGCGTTCGACCCGCTGCGGCCCGATTCGGCCCAGGTCGTTAGCGCGCTGCTGAACGACCCCGGCCAGCCGCTTCTGAATCGGGCCACGCAGGGTGCCTATCCCGCCGGATCGACCTTCAAGCTGGTGACCTATGCCGCTGCTTTGGCCAGCGGCCTCTATACCCCCGACTCGCGCTACAGCAGCACCGGCTCCTGGAGCCGGCTGGGCGAAGAGTTCACGAAATACGATTGGCTGCCCGGCGGTCACGGCACGATCAGCCTGCGCACCGCGCTGGTGGTGTCGTGCAACTCCTGCTTCTACGACGTGGGCTACACCATCGACGGCACAGACAATACCCTGCTGCCGCGCATTGCCCGTGAGTTCGGCCTGGGTCAACCAACGGGCATCCAGGGCATCGCCGAGTCGGCGGGTCTGATTCCCGATCCGGAGTGGAAACTGGCCAACATTGGCGAGGGATGGGCCACGGGCGACGCGGTGAACATGTCCATCGGCCAGGGCTACGTGCAGGTGACGCCGCTGCAAATGGCCAACATCGCCGCAGCCATTGCCAATGGCGGCACGCTCTATCGGCCGACGCTGGTCGACCGCATCGGCGAATCGCCGACCCTGCCTGAAGAGATGCCGGAGTCACACGTCAACGGCGTGCTGCCTCTGTCGGCCGAGCAGCTCGCCGTCGTCCGCGAGAGTCTGTGGAACGTGACCCACGCCGGCAACGGCACGGCGACCCATCGCTTTGTGGATATGCCCGTGCCGGTGGCGGGGAAGACGGGCACGGCCGAAGCGCCGCCGGGGCTGCCCCACGCCTGGTTCGTCGGCTATGCGCCGGCTGAACCGTACACGACAATTGACGGCCGTCTGGTGGAGACGCCGGAGCTGGCCATTGCCGTGGTGCTGGAACACGCCGGCGAGGGGTCGGATGTGGCCGCGCCGCTCTTCCGGCGGGTGGTGGAGTTATATTACGGGATTGAGCCGGCGCCGTTTCCGTGGTAACAGGGGCGCACGCCGCGGCCTGCAGCCTCAACCGGGGGCCGGGCCATCTATTCCAGCCCCTCGGTCACGCTCGCTCTGATTCTCTCGATGAGTTCGCCGGGGGATACGATGGGGACGCCCGAGAGGGTTGCTATCTTTGGCGTAAAGTCGCGGCTGTTGAGTGTCACGATGAAATCTGCATCCGCGGACACGGCGGCCTCCAGAACGGGTATATCCTTGGTTTCAATGTGGCCTCGCCAGCGCGCCAACGCTTCGGCCGGGGGATCTTCCACAATCTCCGGCGCGATATAGCCAAGCAGTTCCACCATCACCGGCAGCCCCTGCGGCAACTTGTTCCGCAGGTTGCGCTCCACCTCGTCAATGACTTGGCGCGAGACAACCATGCGGAACATACCCATCTCGGCCAGCATCATTAAGGCCCGGCTTGCGCCTCTTCGCGACACGCTGCCGGCAATGATGACGTTGGCGTCGAAGAAAACCCGACGCATGGCGTTACTCCCCTTGGCCGGCCGCGTATCTTTCGTTGTACAGGGCTTCGCGGATGCGGGGCAGGTCGATCAGCAAATCGGCCAATGATTGATCGCTGTCTTCCAGCATCGTTGCCAGACGGTCGATCAGTTCCGGGGCACGCAGCCGGCGCGGCACGAGCACCAACGTCTCGCCCATCGGCATGAATGTCAATGTGTCGCCGTCTTCAATTCTGAGTGATTCGCGCAGCTTGCGCGGGATCGTCAATTGACCGCGCTGCCTGACCTGAGCCGAATAGGATCGAGTATCGTCGACCATCTCCTTTTACCCTCTTTCATATTTTCTGAATTTCTGTATAACGGAATTACGAGATTTCCGATTTTCATAATCCCATTATACAGAACGAGGTAGCGGCGATCAACATGGCCATCTTCGGCATAAGCATGGCCATCCCCGCAATCGACAGATGGAATGATCGAGCGGTAATTCGTCCGGCCTAGGCCATCTCTCCCTGCCCCCCTTCAGGCACCTTTAATTCCGTGTGTTCCGTCGGTTGACCTAATGGGTAGGGCGCGAAGAGCACAAAAGCGATCACCATAAACACAGCCACCAGCGGGCCGATGACAACCACGCCGAGACGCCAGGTCAACAGCAACGCCAGGAATGCGCCGGCCAGCGAGCCGACAAACTGATTGATCAACCCCTGCACGGCGAAGTACATCCCGGCGCGATCCTTGCCGGTTTGCGCCGCCTCTATCGCGGCAATCTGGGCCGGGAAGGCGTAGGGAATGGTGAAAAATGCGCCGATGGAGAAGCTGGCGATTATGCCTGCGATAATCCCCACGACCAAAGGCGGCACGGGCAGATTGAGTCTCGTCCACCCCAGTGGGAAGAGCAGCATCGCCACGGCAAAAATCAGCAATGCCACCCGGAAGGCGAACTTGGCGCCCCGCTTTCTGGAGATCAGGTTGAAAAGGATCAGCATCACGGGGATCGGCGCGAAGGCGGCCGCGTTCATCAGACCCAGCCTGGCGTCGGAAATACCCATCATGTCGGCGGCCATAAAGGCGATGCCGCCCAGAAATAGCTGCAAACCGAAGAAAAAGGTTGCCACCGTTGACATGTAGATCAGAAAGGTACGATTGGACAGAGTGAGCCGAACGCTCTCCCAGAGAGGAACATCTTTCGAGGCCTCCCGGGCCTCGGCCGTGTTGGATGGCTCTTCCTTGATGACCAGCAAGGGGCCGATGAACGTGATGAAGCTGGGCAGGAGCATAAGGGCCGCGCCGCGCACGCCAAAACGGTTGAACAGAATGGGTGCAACCACAAATACCAGGATAAAGCTGCCGGTGTTGAACAACGTCTGCCAGCTGGCGACGCGAACGCGCGACTGCTCATCGGGCACAATTTCCGAGAGAGCGGCGAGATAGGGGACGATGATGAGCGTGTGGAAGAAGAAATAGAGCGAACTGACGACGGCGATATAGACCGCGTTGGCCCAGTGACCGTCCGGCCCCAGATTGACCCCCGTGAAGGGCGGAAACCACAACAGGACGAAGCAGATAATCGCGGGGATGATCCCCAGCACCATCAACGGCCGGCGGCGACCCCAGCGGCTCTTCATATTATCCGTCCACCCGGCGATGGGGATATCCAATACGCCATCCAGCACGCGGGCCAGTAACATGCCAAGAGCGTATGCGCCGGCGGGGGCGAACACCAGCGCGCCGGTCTCTATTCGCGCCTGAGCGGGTCGGTAAAAATAGAGCAGATAGGTCAGGACCAGCTGGTACATAAATCCCGGCCCGAAGCCGCCAATCGCATAGATGGGTTCCTGCCACTTCTTGATGGTTCTCATGTTCGTCAAGCTCCTTTTTGCCCACGGAAATAAAGAGAGATCATTTCGGCCACAGATGGGTCTGCCTGTTCGCCCGGGCGAGCCGCCCCCATGACCGGGATGATAGTTGCCAGGCGATCACATTCCCGGATGATCGCGTCGGGGTCGAGCGGCCGAGGCCGCTCCCCCGCCAGACGCTCGAAATTTCGATGATAGATCTTTTCCAGCACGTCCATTGGCAGGCAGATGCCGTGGAACGGCCCGGCAAATTTATCCATCAGGAAGCCCTGATCGGAGACCAGCCGGAATTCCCCATCCGCCTCCAGGAAGGTGCGTATCAGATCGACGCGGATTTGGCTCTCGGCCAGATCGATGCCGCCGGAGCCGGATAACAACGCCTTCGCGCCAATATCGGTGCCAAAAATGATGCGATCCTGGTATTTCAGGAAGAAATCGCGCGTCGCCGCCGGGTTGCGGGCGAAGGCATAGTACATCTCGACGCCCGGGGTCAGGTCAACGTGCATGTTGGGGAATTCATCCAGGTAGCCGGCCAGACGCGGCAGCTGATTGGAGAGAAAGAAGAAATGGGCAAGGATCATCTTCAGGCCGGGATGGCGCCGCATCACGTTCAGTATTTCGTCATATTGGACTTCGTTGGAAACGAAGCTGCCGTCGCCATAAAACCAGCCCTGCTGCACAGCCCAGTCGGGTATGAGGGTGGGATCCCAAAACTCTTCGGGATCATTGACATGAAAAACCAGCGGCAAGCCCAGCGCTTCCATCTTCGCCCAATATGGAGCATAGGCCAGGCCGTCGAAAGGCGGCACGGATAACGACTTGCGCATGCCCGGCTTACCTTCGATCATCTTCACCCCGTCGCAGCCCATGCGCACCAGAGTGTCGAGGTAGTCGGCAAAGTACGCGCCACAGGAGTCGGGGAGAATAAAATACGCGGAAATATCCAGACCACCGAACACATAGACTCGCTCAGGATAATGGGCCTTCAGGTGCAGCGCGTCCGGCACCAGACTAAGCCGGTTCGTGTGGGGCGTGCACACGACGTTGAACTTCCCGATTCCGCAGCGGTCGAGAATTTCGATCAGGTTCAACATCGACGCGGGGCCATCGTAATGGATGTGCGCATCAAGAACGGGAAGCGTATGAAATGTCAAGGTCGGCTCCAAAGATTAACAATTTATGAGTTTGTAATAATAACCAATCTCACCCCTTCGTCAATCTCAATTACGCCATGCACGAGAGTTTTCGGTAGCCAATTTACGCGCAGAAAAGAGTTGCACAATAGCGTGTTGTGGCGTGACAAATGACGTGAATTATGGTACTTTCTGCCCAGGCGATTTGCCGGACATCCTTGAAGCAGGAGGGTACTTCCCATGTTGGCTTACAGGTCCCGCATCCCCCTCGCGCTCGGCACAATCTTGCTGGGCATCTTCCTCAGCCTTGTCGCAATTCATCCTGCTCGCGGCGCGGCCGAAGCGGTCGCAACCGAAGCGGTCGCAACCGAAGCGGTCGGCGTCATCGCCTACGTCCGTGGCAATGAGATCCGACAGGTCAACACCGACGGCACCGGCGACAAGCGCTTGTGGTATGAACCGCTGCCCAATTCAGCCTACAAGGGCATCCGCGGCCTGCAATGGCGGCCGGACGGCGGCGCGCTGGCCTTTGCATCCGATTTCCAGCAGCTCTGCTCCCTCTATGAAAGCGATATCTACAGCATCAACGCGGCGGGTACCGGATTCAGGCGGCTGACCAACTCCCCCGGCTGCGCCCAATTGGCCGGCTTTCCCAAGGGAACGGTCAGGGTGCAAGTTGAAAATCAGACCACGGAATCGCAATTCCTGGTCTACGTTGAGGGAGCGCCGATAGCCAAGCTGACTACGATTGCCCCCGGGACGGCCGTGGAGCTCACCATTCCCAATGTCGCCGATCTGGGCAACTTCCAGCAGGAGATCACGGTTATCAATGGGCATAAACGCTGGATCGATCCGTCGGTCGTCGTCAATGTCACGGCCGGACAGACGGCCAATGCCACGGGTCGCTTTGTGCTTTATGGCTCGGGCAATGTCTATTCCGGAGTCGGCGCGAAGTATCCAACCTGGCATCGCAGCGGCTCCAAGGTCGGATTCCTGTACTACGAGGGGCTGATGTTGCAGATCGGCGCCAATCCCCCTGTTGCAGGCCCCGACTCGTTCATACTTTCCCAGAGCGCGGGCGTCATTGCCGACGGCATGGCCTGGTCGCCGGCCAGCGACTGGATCCTCTATTCGTCCAGCGACCATATCAGCGTTGTGCAGCCGGGCGCGGCCAACGGCGGGGAGGCTATCATCGACAAGGCCGCCACCGAGCTGGTGCTGGGACTGGACTGGATGCCCGACGAATCCGGCTTCGTCTTCGCCATCACTGGCGGGCAGTTTAGCCCGGAAAACAGCAATATCTATATTTATGACTTCGGCGGCAACAGTCTGACACAACTTACCAATTTCTCCGACGATTTCGCCGGTGGACTCACCATCTCGCCCAATGGACAGAAGATCGTCTTCGAGTTCGCCGACGAACCCGGCGACCCACCGCAGTTGTGGATCATGGATATTAACGGCAAAAACCGAAAGCCGCTGGGCATTCAGGGCGAAATGCCTGACTGGAAACCCGGCACGGGCATCAACTATAATCATCGGACATTATTGCCGATGGTAATCAGGAAGTGAC
>DAOMSB010000129.1:0-6434 GCA_035446145.1 Promineifilum sp. (SeqCode)
CAGGCGGTGAACGAGGCGCTGGTCATCGACTTCAGCCGCCACCTGGATCAGCTCGTCGCGGTCAACGCCGGGGAGCGTTGGGCGCGGGTGCAGCCGGGGATGGTGGTTGATGACCTCAACGCGGCGCTGCGGCCGCTCGGGCTGCAATTCGGCCCCGACCCGGCCAGCGCCGACCGCTCGACTATCGGCGGCGCGGTGGCCAATAACGCCACCGGCAGCCACTCCCTGCTCTACGGGATGACCGCCGATCATGTTCGGGCGATGGAGGTCGTGCTGGCCGGCGGCCGCGTCGCCCGGCTCGGCCCCGACACATTGACCGATGCGCTCCGGATGCATGACCTTCGTGTAGCAGATGATTTGGGACGACTGGTCGCCGATCCCGCTCATCAACAGACGATTCGCGCGGACACGCCCCATTATTGGCGACGCTGCGGCGGGTATAACCTCGACCGCTTGCTGCCGGATGCGAGCCAAAACCTGGCCCAGCTGATTTGCGGCTCGGAGGGTACGCTGGCGGTGATGACCGAAATCACGCTCAATCTGGTGCCGCGGCCGCCCCACAAGGTGCTGGGGCTGGTTCATTTCGACGATCTCCACGTGGCGCTGGAGGCGGTGGCGGCTATTCTGGAGACCGATCCGGCGGCCGTGGAGCTGCTCGACACGCTCAGCCTGACCCTCTGCCGCGGCGTGCCCGCCTATGCGCGGATGCTGGCCTCGGTGATCGACGGGCGGCCCCTCTGCCTGCTGGTCGTGGAGTATCAGGGGGAGAGCGCGGCCGAGGCGCTGGATGGCCTGGCGCGGCTGGAGCGGCGTCTGGCGCGAGCAGGGGCGGGCCACACCGGCCTGACGCAGGCGACGACGGCCGAGGCGATGGCGGCCGTGTGGGGGGTGCGCAAGGCGGGGCTGGGGCTGCTGATGTCGATGAAGGGGGACATGAAGCCGGTGCCGTTCATCGAGGACGCGGCCGTGCCGGTGGAATCCCTGCCCGACTACGTGCGCCGCGTTGAGGAGTTCTGCGCGGGGCTGGACACGCCCATCACCTACTATGCCCACGCCGGGGCGGGCTGTCTCCACATTCGGCCGCTGGTCAATCGCCGCAGCGCGACGCAGGTGGCCCACATCCCCGATATTGCCCGGTTCGCCGCCGAACTGGTGCGGGGATATGGCGGCGCGCTGTCGAGCGAGCACGGCGACGGCCGCACCCGCAGCTGGCTGAACGAAGCGTTCTACGGCCCGGCTCTCTACGACCTGTTCCGGCAGGTGAAGCGAATCTTCGACCCCGACAATCTGCTGAATCCGGGCATCATCGTCGACGCCGGGCCGATGCTCGACAACTGGCGCGCCCTGCCCAACTCGCCCGGCCCGTCGCGCACCGACTTCGCCGATTACGAAGTGGCTGATCCCATCCCGCTTCGTGTAGCAGTGAAAACCGCCACTTCATCCACCCCGGCTGACGGCTTCGTCCATGCCGTGGAGATGTGCAACGGGGCGGGCGTGTGCCGCCGCCAGACAGGGACGATGTGCCCCAGCTTCATGGTGACGCGCGAAGAAGAACACAGCACGCGCGGCCGGGCCAACGCCCTGCGGGCGGCCATGTCGGGCGTGCTGCCGGCGTCGGAATTGACCTCGCCGCGCATGGCCAGGGTGATGGATCTGTGCATCTCCTGCAAGGCGTGCAAGGCGGAGTGTCCGTCGGCCGTCGACATGGCGCGCATCAAGACGGAGTTCCTGGCCCGCTACTACGAGGTCCATGGCGTGGGGCTTCGCCCGCGGTTCTTCGGCCATGCGGCGGCGCTCAATCGACTGGGCAGCGGCTGGCGCGCGCCGCTGGCCAACGCCGTCCTGCGCTCGCGCCCCGGCCGTGCGGCGATGGCGCGCCTGTTGCGGCTGGCCCCGCAGCGCCCCTTGCCGGAGATGGCCCGCGTGCCGTTCGAGGCGTGGTGGCGACGACACCACGCGCCCTCCATCGCACAACCAATCGCGACCATCGTCCTGCTCATCGACCCGTTCACCAACGCCAACCATCCCGAAGTGGGCATCGCCGCGGTGGAGTTTTTCGAGGCGATTGGGGTGGAGATCGTCGCTGCTCCGGCGCTCGATGACGGCCGCCCCTGCCTGTCGAAGGGGCTGGTGGCCGGCGCCCGCCGCGCGGCCGAACGCACCGTGGCCGCGCTGGCCCCGTTCGTCGAGCGTGGCCTGCCCGTGGTCGGTCTGGAGCCGAGCAGCCTGCTGACCTTGCGCGATGAGTACCTCCACCTGCTGCCGGACGACGGCCGGGCACGGGCGCTGGCCGATCACGCGCTCACCTTCGAGGAGTTCGTCGACGGGCTGGCCGAGCAACGCGATCTGCGGCCGTTTTTCATCGGGGAGCCGAGAGAGGTTCTGCTCCATGGCCATTGCCATCAAAAGGCGCTGGTGGGCACCGGCCCGGCACGGCGGGTGCTGGCGCTGCCCGGCTACCGGGTGACCGAGGTCGATTCCGGCTGCTGCGGCATGGCCGGTTCGTTCGGCTATGAGGACGAGCATTACGAGCTGTCGATGCAGATGGGCGAGCGCCGCCTGCTGCCCGCCGTGCGCGAGACGCCGCCGGAGACGATCATCGTCACCGCCGGGATGAGCTGCCGGGAGCAGATCGCCCACGGCAGCGGCCGGGCGGCGCTGCATCCGGCGCAGGTGCTGCGGGGGGCATTGCGGAGCGGCCGGTAGTTGGGTTATCATCCCCCGATTGACTTATTTCATCATTGGAGTGATGTTCCATGCCCCTGACTCGCTTGTCCAGCCATCTTCCTGTTCTGTTCGTCTTGCTGCTGGTGTCGCTTGCGGCCGCTGCCTGCGGCGGCAAGGACGGCGCGGAGCCGGAGAACGTCTACATCGCCGACGAGGCCGACAACGGGCAGACGGTGACGATGAAGATCGGCGACATGCTGCAGCTCATGCTGGCCGAGAACCCGACGACCGGCTACACATGGGCGATTGTGACCAACGACGGCGACGTGCTGGCCCCCAGCGGCGAGCCGGCCTACGAAGTCGAAAGCGACGCCATCGGCGCGGGCGGCACGAGGACGTTCATGTTCCAGGCCGCCGCGCCCGGCACGAGCGTGCTGCAACTGGTCAACGCCCGGCAGTGGGAGACGGCCGTGGAGCCGGCGGAGACGTTCGTGATGACTGTTCAGGTTGTGGAATAGGCAGGAGGCAGATCGTCGCGGGCCACCAGCAGATTGGAACGGTCGGCAAGCGCCAGGCGCAGCGTTTCGGCCGCGCCCGGCGTGGATGGGTCGACGCGAACGGCATTAAGCTCCGCCAATTGGTGCTCAAAGCTGTTGCGCCGGTTGGAACTGCCGCGCACGGCTATTGCTCGGGCCTCACGGCCAGCGAGAAATATTCCTCCGTTCGGTCGCGGGCCAGTATTGCTGCCTCCTCGGCGGTGATGTCACCATAGAACGCGCGCTCGATCTCTTCCGACGCCGTGGACTCGATCTCCTCCCACGTGCTGAGCAGCGGGACGCTCTGCAGCGCGGGGATAGTGTCGAGGAAGACGCGGCTGCGGGCCGGGCGGACGGCGGGGTCGAGGAAGGCGTCGGACTCGGCCACGGCTATCAGCGACGGCACGGTGCGGCCGCTGCGGGCGACAAGGGCTTGCCCTTCGGGCGAGTTGGCGTATTCGATGAAACGCCAGGCGGCATCCTTGTTCTTGGCCGCCGAAGCCAGGCAGTAGGCGTCGCTGTGGAGCACCCCCGCCGCCTGCTCGCCGCGCGGCAATGGGGCGATGTCCCAATCGAATTTCGCCTGCTCACGGTAGGTCGGCGTGCCGCGGCGGCTGTTGAGATACATCGCCGTCGTGCCCTCGATGAACCGCGTCTCGCTGTCGATCGACGCCTCGGCCGTCCGGTCGGGGGCGACGTGGTGGACGACCTGCAGATCGACGAACCATTGCAGGGCGACCAGCGACGGGAGACGCGTCAGGCCGAGTTGAGTGGGGAAGGCCGGGTCATCGACGATGCGGCCGCCGTTTTGCCAGACGAAGGGGGACAACCGCAGCAGCGACGGCTCGATGCCGAGACCGTACTGGTCGGTGGTGCCGTCGCCGTTGCTGTCGAGGGTCAGCGCCTGGGCGGCAGCCAGAAAATCATCCCATGTCCAGTCATCGGCCGGTTCGGCCACGCCCGCAGCCTTGAACAGGTCGCGGTTGTAGTAGACGACGAGGCTGGAGATATTCTGCGGGATGCAGGTGAGTTCGCCGCGCCACATGAACGCTTCAAGCGTGATGGGGTAGAAATCATCGCGACTGATGATCTTGCTGCGGTCGAGATAGGGGCCGAGCGGCTCCATCTGACCGGCGGCGATGAACGGGGGCACGCGCCGGTAGTTGAGCAGGCTCACGTCGGGAGGCGAGCCTGCCGCGAAATCGGTCGCCAGTTTTTTGCGATAGTCGCCCTGTGACGGAATGTGGCTCAGGGTGATGTCGATATCGGCGTGGCCGGCTTCAAACGCGGCCACGAGCGACTCATAGGCGGCGAATTCGGCCGAATCACCAAAGACCATAAAGGAGACGGCCGCCGGTTCCGCGGGGCGACAGCCGATCAGGAGAACGAACAAACAGAACAACGGGATCATGCGTCGGAGATAATTCATCGGTATCCTTCCTTGTCCAATTTCTGCAATTTATCTGTTCGCCGCGCCCGTTCGGCAAACGCCACGGCTCCCACCCCGACGACCACCAGGGTCAACGGGACCGCCATGGACCACAACGCCCCGGCCATCAACAGCGGGTAATTGGAACGGCCGAGCTGCTCCAGCAACTGCAGCCCGACGGGTAAAGTATAGCTTCCGGCATCCCCCAAGTAAATAAGAGGCGAGACGAAATCGCCCCAATAGAGGACGAAGGCCAGCGCGGCCACGGCGAGGGCCGTTGGCCGGGCCATGGGCAGAGCAACCCCGCCCCAGGTCTGCCACGTCGTCGCGCCGTCCAGCCGCGCCGCGTCGTAGATCGCTGTCGGGATGCGCCGGAACGCGCGATAGAACATCAGCACGAAGAACGGGCTGGTGCCCATGAGGGCCGGGATAACCAGCACCGCCGGCGATCCGCCGATGCCGAGGCGGCTGTAGAGGATGAAGCGCGATGACCAGAGGGCAACGCCGGGAACCATGAGCACGAGGAACGAAGCCAGCACCCAGCGGCGCTGGGTTGGCCGCGGCAGCCGGGCCATGGCATAGCCCGCCCACGAGGCGACCAGCACCGTGAGTGGCACAGCGACAAGGACGACCCGCAGCGAGTTCATCGTGAAGCGGCCGATGGGCAAGACGGCAAACAGACGGCGGAAGTTGTCGAGCGTGGGCGACGCCGGCCAGAGCGGCCCGGCCAGCGGCGCGCCGGGCGGGCGGAAGGCGGCCAGGATCACGAAGAGCAGCGGCAGAACAAACAGCGCCGCCACCAGCAGGCGCAGGACGATGAGACCGGCGGAAGCGGCTGGCGGTTTCATCGGCTAGAGCAGAAACTCCTCTTCGCTCAGGCCGACTTGCCATTGGCGAGCGACGCCATAGGCCAGCGCCAGCAGCAGCCCGGTGACGGCGTAGAGCGCCCACAGCGCAGCCGATGCCGCTCCGAAATCGAGGAGACCGAACGCGGCTTCGTAGATGAATTGCGGCAGGGTGAAGGTGGCGTAATACGGCCCACCGCCGGTGAGGAGCCAGGCCAGCGTGAACGATTCCTGCAACAGCAGCACGGCGTCGCGGGCCATGAGCAGCAGCAGGACGGGGGCCATCAGGGGCAGCAGAACATGGCGCATCGTGGCCCATGCTCCCGCGCCATCGGCCGCCGCGGCATCTTCCAGATCGGGCGGCAGGTCATAGAGCGCCGCCAAACAGACGAGGAACCCCTCGCCCACCAGCCAGAGCAGCGCCAGAGCGACCCCCGGCCGCGCCCATTGCGCGTCGGACAGCCAGCCGGGCGCGCCCAGAGACAGCGACATCAGGGCGCGGTTCAGCGGGCCATAAAGCGGGTTCAGAATCCACAGCCAGGCCAGGGCGAACGCCGAGGCGGGCACGGCCGACGGCAGAAAGACGGCCGCCCGCAACAGATGGCGCAACCGGCCGCCGCGCGCCAGCCGCGCCGCCAGAAACGCGCCAAACACGCGCAGCGGCGCGGGCAATACCACCAGGGCCAGCGAATTGGCGACGCTCAGGCTGAACAGCGAGTCGGTGCCCACCAGCGTAAAATTGAGCGTTCCGGCGAAACGGGGCGGGTTCAGCGTGTCGTAGCGGAAGAACGCCAGCGCGAACGACATCAGCGCCGGGATGACGAACAGCACGACGATGCCCGCCCCATAGGGCAATAACATCCAGCGCAACGCGCGTCGGTCTTCCCGGTCGGTCATGTCGTTGGGTGGGCGGTCAGATCAGTATTCAGTAGATCAGTATTCAGTAGATCAGTATTC
>DAOMSB010000130.1:0-6264 GCA_035446145.1 Promineifilum sp. (SeqCode)
ACCAGAATGACGGCCAGCACGACCATCAGCAACTGATTGCGAAACTTGAGCGAGTCATTGGTTGATCGTTTCCACATCGCGGTCATGTGCGCCGCGATGACGGCCAGGATCATCGTCGTCGCATGCTCCAGACGCGGCCCGCTGAATCCGCCGCCGAAGAACAGGATGATCAACCCCAGCAGCACGTTGATGTCGAGCAGAATCGTGAAGACCAGCAAGAGCTTTTGATCGAGTGAAGCATATTGGCGCTTGCCGAGCCAGCCCATCAGGAACTTGACGATGACGACGACGGCCGCCAATACGACCAGCCATCTCAACTCGCCGTGGATGGTCACTAACATACTCATATTGATTACTCCTTTAACTTATGTGTGAGCGGCAAACTCGCCGCTCGCTCATTCTTCTTCCTGGTTCTCGTCTTCCGACAGGTCGGCAGGCTTGCCCGGTGACGGGAATTCCACCCGCGCGCGGGCGACCGCCAGCCGATCGGTGTCCAGGACAGTCAAGCGAATATTATCGCGAAAAGTGACGATGTCGCCATTGATGGGCGGCCGCCCCAGCAAGGCGACGATCAGCCCGCCCACCGTTTCCACGTTGGGCAGGTCGTCCTCATCACCCAAATCGACATCATCCGACAGATAATCGAGCAGATAATCGCCCGACACTTCCAGCACGCCGGGACCGACTTTATCATACGGCTCGCGCTCAACGTCGAACTCGTCGCGCACCTCGCCGACGACCTCCTCGACCAGATCTTCCAGCGTCACGACCCCGGAAAACCCGCCGAACTCATCGCGGACGATCGCCATATGCAGCTTGTCTCTCTTGAAGGCCGCCAGCAAACGATCGACCTGGAAATCTTCGGGAATGTCCGGCGCGGTGCGCAGGATGAGCCGCAGATCGAACGGGCCTTCCGGCCCCAGGGTCAGTCGAATCAAGTCCTTCAGGTGCAGAATGCCGGCGATATGGTCCAGATCGCCGTCATAGACCGGGAAGCGGCTGTGGCGGCTCTCCGTCACCGTCCGGATGAGGGTTCGTTCCTCGCAATCGATGGGGATCGCCTGCACCTTGCGCCGCGGCGTCATCACCTGGCCGACCGTGCG
The DNA here is from genome assembly GCA_035446145.1 of Promineifilum sp. (SeqCode). Classification (GTDB taxonomy): domain Bacteria; phylum Chloroflexota; class Anaerolineae; order Promineifilales; family Promineifilaceae; genus Promineifilum. Next base: position 1,104 of record DAOMSB010000130.1, read on the forward strand.
CTCGCTGAAGTCAAAGATGTTGAGGATGATCTCCTGCTCGTCGTCCTCAATCAGGCCCCCTTCGGCGCTCTCGGCGACGATCAGCTCCAGCTCCTCGGCCGCCATCAGGCGCGGCTGTCCCTGGGCGGAAGTAATGCGAAATGCCCGCAACAGATGCCCGCCAATGCCGTTCAGGACGCGAACCGGCAAGCCAAACAGCCGCCCGGCCAGGCGCATGATCCGGTCGAGCGCCAACGCCGTGCCCGCGGGGTTGGAGATAGCCAGCGCTCGCGGCGCCATCTCACCGATGACGACGTGAAGGTAAGCCAGTATCAGGATGGCGATCAGGTAAGCGGCCCAGGTGGCGATGCCCGGCTCCAGCCCTGTGGCCAACAGATATGGCGCGGCAAACCGCGCGATGATCGGCACGCCATACATGGCCAGGCTCAGGGAAGCCAGGGTCACGATGAGTTGGGCGGTCGCCACGTAATGGTCGAGTCGTGGCTGCGACTCCAGCATTCGCAACATGTTCCCGGCCGCCCGGTTGCCCTCGTCGGCCAGTTGCTCCAGTTCCGTGTCCCGAACGCCGGCAATGGCAAATTCCGCGGCCACAAACACGGCGTTGATCAGAACCAGCGCCACGATCACGATGGCGGGCAGCAGCAAGCCGGACGGAGACGGCAAGGACCCGGCCGCGGGAGCAACAGCGAAGAACAGGCCAATGCCCGGCAACGCCAGGCCGAAGAGAAGATACCTACTCATAATCGGCGATATCCCACTCCGTGAATGGCGACTCTTCATCGCCGGGCGGCAGCAATAACGAGACCTCGCCCACTCCCAAATCCTCCATCGTCTCGACGCGAATCAGCACATCCTCGCTCCGAACTTCATCCCCCACGACCGGCGGCCGCCCCAGCAAGCTAAACACAAGCCCGCTCAGCGTGTCGGCCGATTCCTCGGGCAGGTCGAGGTCGAGATATTCATTCACGTCGGCGATCAGCAGGTCGCCGCGCAGATAGATGCGCCCCTCTTTATCGCGGGCGATGACCGCCGCCTCATCATCGAACTCGTCCTGCAGCTCGCCGAATATCTCTTCGATCACGTCTTCCAGCGTCAGCAGGCCCGCCGTCCCGCCAAACTCATCAAAGACGATCGCCAGATAGCGGTTCTGCCGGTTCAACTGATCCCACACATCGTTGATCGACAACGTCTCGGGCACATAAACGACGTCGCGGATCACGCTGCGAATATCGGAAACCCCCTCGTTATACAGGCGAAATACATCCTTCACATGGACGAAGCCGACGATATCGTCGATCGAATCGCCATGGATAGGGATACGCGAGAACCCGGCGTCGATGGCCATCCGCATCAGTTCAAGCGGTGTGACATCAACGGGCGCGCTCGCAATTCGGGTTCGATGCACCATCACCTGCCGCGCCGTCAGATCGCGCATCCGAAGCGCGTTGCGCAACAAACGCCGCTCATTATCATCCAGCAGGCCCCCCTCATGGCTGGTCGTCACCAGCTCCTCAATCTCTTCGACCGAGCGAGCGCGGCCGACAAAATCTTCCTCTTTCAGGCCCAACAGCCGCAGAATAGCGCGAGTTGTGGCCCGGAACAGCCACACGGGCAAAGCGAACAGGATGAGCGAGAGGCGCATGGGCCAGGCAACGGCGAGAGCGATCGCTTCAGGATACTGCAAGGCCACCGACTTGGGGAATAGCTCCCCCAGGATGACCTGCATGCCGCCGATCAACAAGAGCACGCCGAGGACGGCCAATGCATGACCGAACCGGGCGGCGGCAAGAGGGCTGATCCAGCCCGCGAAGAGCTGTGCCATCGGCCCCGCCAACAGACCGGCGACATAAACCTGCGCGAACGCGCCCAGGGCGAGGGTCGCAATCGTTATCCCGATCTGGCAGGCGGCGATGTAGCTGTTCAGCCGGTTGTTATCTTCCAGGATGCGCAGGATCATCCGCGCGCGCGAGTCATTCTGCGCGGCCGGCTGGCCGATTTTCGTTCGATGAGCCGCCCCAATGGCAAATTCCGCCGCCACATACAACCCCGCCAAAAAGAGAGCCAGGCCAATGACGGCGATGGACGTCAAAACCATCATGGCGTGAAGTCCTCTTCAATCATGATGGCTGATCGGCCGTTCGCCCTCGCAATCGTCAAAGAGGCGAAGCAGCAGGTCAACAAAGCAGTCGACGGATGGCGCGTCACTGGCCAACAGACCGGCATGTGCTGGACAACAGGTGTGGGGGGCTGACTCGGAGGCTCCGGGACGGGGGCAGACAAGGTTAATGCACTCCCCGGTATTCAGGCCATGTCGCCGCCTGGCGCGCGGATGCGAAAGAAGGTTTCACTTTGGTCAATTTCGATGAGTTACTCACGCTCCAACAGGTCAGAGCGAAGGACAATTACCGCCCGAATTATAGTGAGTCCACCCTGAAAAATCAATCGGGGTTCAGTTGCCGTGAAATGTCAGGGATTGCAGGCCAAAATAATCCACCGACAGCCGCCAACGTTCGCCCGACGGCCGAATAGCCCGAAAGCGCGGCACGACCCCAATCGACGACCCATATCGCTCGGCCGCAAACCACTTCTCCGGCCGCAACTCCGCAAAATAGTGCCGAAACCCGGCTGATTCCCGATTGTTCCACAGCACGATCAGGTCCGGCTCGCCGATATCCCTGACCCAATGCGCCCCCGCCCCCCGCGTCACTTCCAGCAACGCCCGCGCCTGCGCCGTCGTCAGTTCCATGCCGAAATCGGCCAGGCTCTCCGGGCCGGCGATCAGCCCGTCCAGCCGCTCCACGGTCCACGCCTTGGCCAGCGAATCCAGACGAAACGCCCCGATCATCGCCTGCACCGTCTCCCGCGTGCGGTCTCGGCGGGACAGAAGCGGCGAGCCATCGGCCGCAAGGATGGTGATTCGCGCCTGGGCGCCGGGAGCAAGTCGCAGGGATTCTGCGTGAATGACCTCGCGCTCGGCGTCATATTGCCAATTCACTGCCCGCGTGGCCCCATCGATCATGACCGTCACTTGTCCCGGCTCGGCCACACCATAGAAATGGAGGTGATGCTCCCGTTCCTGGGGGATCAATGTCGTGTCCCCGCTGGGCGGGAAGATAGTGAATCGCAACGAGGAATCATCCCAACGCTGCTCAAAGCGACTCTGGGCATAAGCGCCGGCGCGGTAGGCAACGCCATCGCCCTCATCCTCATAAAGGGAGAACTGGCCGTCCTGCCCGGCGAACACGTGCAAATGCAGTTCTTCGGGATTATCCAGGCCGCCCCAACCCACCTTCGGGCCTAACGGCAGGATCGCTCCGGCGCGGGCGAAAACGGGGACATCATCCAGCCCGCCGTACCGCGCATACCAGGCGTCGCCGCGGTAATATTCGCCGGTGAAGAGATGATACCAATCGCCCGGCGGCAGCCAGAACGCCTGGCGGGACAGCCGCGTGTCGGGGTCAGCCGGTTCGGTATAAGGCGCGACGATCAGATCGGTCCCGAACAGATATTGCTGCGGGCAAGCGTAGGCTTCCTCACGATCCGGGTAGTCGTGGTACATGGGCCGAACGAGCGACCGGCCTTCCAGTTCGTTCAGGCGCGACATCGTGTAGAGGTAGGGGATCAACGCATGGCGCAGTTGCATGGCGTCGCGTGTGATCTGCAGCACCTCGGCGTCATACCCCCACGGCCGCCGGTCATGAAAAGGGTTCTTGGTGCTGTGCAGCCGAAAGATGGGGCTGAACACGCCGAACTGCACCCACCGCGTATATAGCTCGCGGTCTTCGATGCCCTGCATATGCCCGCCGATATCATGGCTCCACCAGCCATAGGCGACGTTGGCCGCCGTCGCCGTGAAATACGGCTGGAACGCGAGCGACTCCCACGAGACGACCGTATCGCCGGAAAAGCCGATTGGGTAGCGATGATTGCCCAACCCGCCCCAACGGGAGAAAGTGAACGGCCGCTTGCCGTCCCGCCCCAGATCATGGAAATGCAGGTGATTGAGCCACCACAGCGGGTCCAGTCCGAAAACGGCCGACCGGGTGCCTTGCTGCCAATCCATCCACCAGAAATCCACGCCGTCGGCTTCATAGGGGTGATGAAGAACCTCGAAGTAGGCGTCGGTGAACTCCCGGCCGGCAATATCAAACGGGATCGGTTGGTCCGAACCGGGATCAAGCCCCAACCGCTCGGCCATGGCGGGATACTGCGCCTCATGCGGCCGAACGCCAAGCGCCGGATGCAGATTCAGCGCGGTTCGCAGCCCTTGATCGTGGAGCCAGCGAATAAAGCCGGCCGGGTCCGGAAACAGGTCAGGGTTCCACGTGTAGCCCGTCCAGCCGTTGATGCCCTCGCCCACATTGACCAGATGCCAGTCCATGTCAACGATGCACACCCCCAGCGGGACGTCATGCTCGCGGAAGTCCGTCATCAGGGCGCGCAAGTCGCCGTCGCTGTACTCCCAGTAGCGGCTCCACCAATTGCCCAGCGCCCACCGTGGCAGCAGGGGAACATCGCCCGTGACCGAGAGATAGGCGCGCAAAGCCTCGTGATACGCCTGCCCATATCCGAAAAAATAGAGATCGTGGGATCCATCAGCCGAATCGCGCGCCGTCAGCCACTTCGCCTCGCCGAAGGCCAGGCTTCGGCTATCGTCGATGACCGTCCAGCCGTCGCGCGACAAGAGGCCCGGCTCCAGCTTCATGCTGCCGCTCACCTGATCGAGCGTTCGCGCCGTGCCCAACAGGTTGCCCGGCGCCGGATCGCCGTAGTGCCACACAGGGCCGTCCGGTAACAGAGTAACACGCAACGAATCGGCCGCGAACGGCCGCCCCTGCCCGGCATATTCAAGGCGCAAATAGTCGGTCGTCAGGACAAGGCCGCTATCGTCGCGCGTGACCACATATCGCGGCACAGGTTGGCGGCGATACCAGAACGCCTGACTGGGTCGATCCTCGAAGCAGCCATCGGGCGCATACTCCATGCGAATCAGGCGTGGGCCAAGGACGGTAAAGCGTGCATTCCCGGCCGTCACAACGGCATCGGGATCGGCAACGGGAGCGAAATCGATACGAGTATAAGCAGGTTGCTTGGTCAATGAATGCCCTCAAAATAAATCTTGCCGGCCCAATGCCGGAAAGCGAATTAATTTCAATGGGAG
>DAOMSB010000131.1:0-4671 GCA_035446145.1 Promineifilum sp. (SeqCode)
GCGGTGGCCACCCAGGCACCGCCGCTGACCGAGGACTCGTCAACCGTCGAGCAGCCGCAAGGGGAGACGGCCGCGCCCGGCGCCGACCTGCAAGGCGTGACCTGGGAATGGGTGTCCCTGATCGACCCAATGGGGCAAACGACATCCAGCGACCCCACCCGCTACACGATCACCTTCAACCCTGACGGCATGGCTCCCGTGCTGGCCGATTGCAACACCGTCATCAGCAGCTACATCACCGACGGGTTGAACCTTGAGATCCTTCCCGGCCCGGCCACCCTGATGGCCTGCCCCGAGGACACCCAGGATCAACTGTTCACCGCCAGCCTGGCCGCGGCCGACAGTTATATCGTCCAGGACGGCGAACTGTTCATCACCATCGACGGCGGCACGGGCACACTGATTTTCCGCTCGGCCCCGCTGGCCGGCGACAGCGGCACGCAGCCGTCGGGGCCGTCCCTGACCGGCGTCACCTGGGAGTGGATCGAGGCGACGACCTCTCTGGGCACAACCCCGGTGGTCGACCCCACCCGCTACACCATCACCTTCAACGACGACGGCACGGCCAACATCAAGGCCGACTGCAACAATGTGCTGGCCACCTACACCAGCGACGGAGCCGGCGCGCTGACGCTGGCCCTCGGCCCCTCGACGCTGGTCGCCTGCCCGCCCGATTCGCAGGTTGACATGTTCACCGCCGGGCTGGGCGTCGCCGGCACCTACTCCTTCGCCGATGGCGACCTGCTGCTCATCAACCCGGCGGCCGACGGCGGCGTGTTGCGCTTCCGGGCGGCCATCACCCCCGCCGGAACCGCCTCGCCCGACGCGGAGCTGACCGACATCGTCTGGGAGTGGGTATCCACCACCACCCCGGCCGAGGAGATCGCCGCGGCCGACCCGACGCGCTACCGGATCACCTTCAATACCGACGGCACGGCCAACCTGACGGCCGACTGCAACGTGGGTAACGCGGCCTACACCGTCGGCGAGGACGGCTCCATGTCCATCACGCTCGGCGTGTCCACGCTGGCGTTCTGCGAGAACTCGCAGGACACGATCTTCCGCGAAGGGCTGGCCGCCGCGGCGACTTATGCCCTGGACGGGGGCGATCTGGTCATCAACCTGGCCAACGACGGCGGCGCGATGCGCTTCCGCAACGGCGGCGCGGCCGAAGGAATGGCCGAACCCCCGGCGACCGGCAATCTGACCGGCACGACCTGGGAATGGGTGAAGACGGTGACCCCGATGGAAGAGATCGCGGCCACCGACCAGACCCGCTACAACATCGTCTTCAACGAGGACGGCTCGGCGACCATCAAGGCCGACTGCAACACCGGCATGGCGACCTACACGGTCGATGAGGGTGGAGCGATCACCATCACCCCCGGCGGCATGACGCTGATGATGTGCCCCGACGATTCGCAGGCGACGCGCTTCATGGCCGACCTGACCGGCGCGGCGATCTACTTCTTCCAGGACGGCAATCTGTTCATCGACCTGTTCGCCAGCAGCGGCACCATGCAGTTCGCCCCGGCGACGGTGAGCGCGGGCGGCCCGGTGAAGGGCGGTGGCAGTGTGTCCGGCGGCACGCCCGCTAATTTGACGGGCACAGTCTGGCAGATGACGCTGATCCAGACGCCCGGCGGCAACCTCACCATCAACGACCCGGCGCGCTATGCCGTCACCTTCAACGCCGACGGCTCGGCCAACATCAAAGCCGATTGCAATTCCGTCATCGCCGCCTATACTATCGGCGAGGGCAACACGCTGACCATCATGCCGGGGCCGTCGACCATGGCCTACTGCGGGCCGGGGTCGTTCGACCAGATCTTCGTGGGCGGCCTGACCAACGCGATGGGCTATCGGCTGGAAGACGGCAATTTGCTTATCGACATGCTCTATGAGAGCGGTTCACTGGTATTCTCGCCGGCCAATTAAGGCCCGGCGTAAATTAAAACCTGACAGGTTGGCGATGAACGGTTTTGTCCAATCAAGGCCTCTATCGCCAACCTGTCAGGGTTCTACTTCAATAGGAGAAACTCGTGGAAAATCAACGTCCGGCGGGAATTACATTTTTGGCGGTCGCTTTTATCCTTCTCGGTTTGCTATCCTTGTTCTGGAGCTTGCTGGTCTTTGGCGTGGGGGCGGCCACCGGCATCACCGGGGCCATCTTCGGCGCGGACAGCATGCGCGCGTTCGGCTCGTCGAACTTCTGGGGCGGCATCATCGGCGTGGTCGGGGCCGTGCTCGATCTGATCATCGCCTACGGCTTGCTGGGCCTGAAGAAGTGGGCCTGGATGCTGGCGCTGATCGGTGTGGCCGTTAATGTCATCACCGGCATCACCGGGTTGATGAGCGGGGGAATCTTCGCCCTTTGTTGCGGCTTGCTGGGCCTGGTCGTCCCTGGCATCATTCTCTATTACCTGATGCGCCCCGACGTCCGCGCGGCGTTCGGTCGCTAGGAACCCTGGCGTAATCCGCCGGATGGCGTTCTGCGGCCGCCATCCGGTGGATTGCGCTGATGTAGCGCAATTCGCTGAATTGCGTCTTTGATCGCAATCCGGCGGATTGCGCCACAGCCGGCGGAATGGGCTACAGTATTGGAGATCAACATGGGCAAGAAAGACAAAGGCAAAGAGAAAAAGCGCGCGAAAACGCCCCCTTCCGTTCGCGACCTGCTGCGCGTGGGGCCGGAGTTCGATCTGGGCGCGCAGGACCCGCGACGGGTTGTGGCCGGGCCGGGCGACAAGGAGACGGCGCGGGCCGCGGCGCTGGCGCTGGAACCCGAAATCACCGCGCTGCAGGAGCGCCTCTTCGCCGAGTCGAAGGGGGGAGGCAAGCGGCGGCTGCTGGTCGTCCTGCAGGGCATGGACACGTCCGGCAAGGGTGGGGCGGTCAAGGCTATCGATCGCGTCTGCGAGCCGATTGGCCTGCGCGTTGCCGGCTTCGGCGCGCCCACCAAAGAGGAACTGCGCCATCATTATTTGTGGCGCATCAATAAGGCGCTGCCGCCGGCCGGCTCCATCGGCATCTTCGACCGCTCCCATTACGAAGACGTGCTCATCGTTCGCGTGCGCAACCTCGTTCCTGAAGATGTGTGGAGCGGCCGCTACGACGAGATCAACGACTGGGAAAAGAAGCTCGCCGACAGCGGGCTGGTGTTCATCAAGTGCATGCTCCACATCTCCAAAGCCGAGCAGCAGGCGCGCCTGCTGGCCCGGCTGGAGGAGCCGGACAAGCGCTGGAAGTACAACCCCGGCGACGTGGACGAGCGGGAACTGTGGGACAAGTATCAGGAGGCCTATCAGGTGGCGCTGACCCGTTGCTCCACCGACTACGCGCCGTGGTACGTGATCCCCGCCGACCGCAAGTGGCACCGCGACTGGCTGCTGACCCAGCTGGTGGCCGAAACCCTGCGCGAGATGGACCCGCAATACCCGGCGGTTGGTTATGATGTGGAGACGGAGATTGGGCGGGTTCAGGGTAGTTGATCAGTGTGCGGTTGATCAGTATTCAGTAGGTCAGTAGATCAGTATTCAGTTCACTGACCACTGGCCACTGACCACGGACGACAGACCACGGGAAGCGCCTCTTTCGTACTTCAAGATGAAGAGCGTGCTCTTGCCGCCGTCGTCGGTCGTCCGTCGTCCGTCGTCTTTCATAAAGCGAGGCAAACATGTGCTGCATCCTCTCATTACTCATCTTCATCGGGCCGCGAGTTGCCGCCTTTGGCTGGTATATCATCGACCCGGCGCGCTGGAGCGCGGCCTTCAGCAATATCCTCTGGCCGATTTTGGGCATCCTGATTGTACCCTGGACGACGATGGCCTGGGTCTGGATGTCGCCCGGCGGCATATCGGGCCTGGAGTGGGCCGTCGTCGGCATGGGGCTGCTGGTCGATCTGGGCGCGTTCGGCGGTGGCGGCTATAGCCGTCGCCATCGCGACTAGCGGCCGGCCTGCTTATGGCCATACCCAAAATTGAGACTTATCGCGGGTTGTCCATGCCGCGCGCGTTGCTCCATCTGGAAGGCGCAGCCGTGTTCGCCGCCGCCACCGGCTTCTATTTCCTGCTGGGCTTGTCGTGGTGGGTCTACCTGCTCTTCCTCTTTGCGCCTGATCTATCAGCAATCGGCTACCTCTTCGGCCCGCGAACCGGCAGCGTTCTCTATAATCTGGCCCATACCATCATCTGGCCGCTGATCATCGGCCTGGCCGGCTGGTGGCTGGGCTGGTCGTGGTCGGCACCCGTCGCCTTAATCTGGCTGGCCCATATTGGGCTGGATCGGCTGCTGGGGTATGGCCTGAAGTATCCCGACGCATTCAAACATACGCATCTCGATCAGGTATGACCCCGCGCAAGCTCCTGAAGCGTGTTCGCGGCTCTGTCCCGCCTGTGGGCCTGTGGGCCTGTGTGCTATAATTGAGCTATCCGGACATACGGAGAGCGATCTGATGACGTTGATGACCGTTTCCCTTGAAGAAGAAAAAGTGCGTGGACTGCTCAAAGAGATCCTTTTGGAACTCATCGAAGATCGCCCGGAGATCTTCCACGATATCGTCCTCGAAGCCGTCGAGGACGCCGGTCTGCTGGCAGCGATCCTTGAAGAGGAGTCGAGCGAGTTGGTGGATGAGGCCGAGATAGAGGCGATCTTGCAGGGTAGTCGTTGAAA
>DAOMSB010000131.1:4771-6239 GCA_035446145.1 Promineifilum sp. (SeqCode)
GAATTACGAATTACGAATTACGAAAGAGGTTCTCTTCATTCGTAATTCCTGATTCCTAATTCTCCCCCATTCCCAACTTCTTCTCTTCCTGCATCGCCGCCGCCTCGGCTCTGATCTTTTCCGCGCGGCGGCCGTGGAGCGAATAGCCGCCCAGGAGCAGGAACGCCGCCACCAGCGCGACGGCCGTCGTGCCGCCGGTCAGCAGGCGCATGCCGAACAGCGCCGATTCGGGCTGGATGGGGTTGAGCACACCCGCGCTGGGGCTGACGTAGCCGGTCAGGCTGAAGACGATGGCCGTCAGGATACCCTGGATGACGAAGGCGAAGCGGATGACGAGGCCGTTCATGCCGAAGAACATGCCCTCGCGCCGCGCGCCATGGGCCACTTCGTCGGCGTCGGTGATGTCGGCGAGGAGGGGGTTGGTGAGCATCAACAGGGCGGCCAGCACGAGGCCGAAGAGGATCGTGCCGAGCAATCCCCCGACGAAGGTGGTGGGAAAGAAGAAGTAGAGGGCGATGGCCGCGCCCACCAGCGACGCTGCCCGCAGCGTCTTCCAGGCCCCAAAGCGCTGCGACAGCTTCAGCCAGACGACCATGGCCGGCAGCGCGGCCAGGAAGGCAGCCGCCAGCAGCAGCGAGTTCTGCATCTCCGCGTCGAGCACCACCCCGCCCAGCGTCGTCGGGCCTTGTATTTTCAGCACATATTTGGCGTAGAACGGGATGGCCGCCGCTAGCCCCAGGAAAACGTACTGGATCATCAGGTTGGCGGCAAGGAAGAAGAGGAAGTCGCGATTGCCCAACGTCAGGCGCAATGATTCACGGAACGGCGGCGACGGCTCGGCGGCGAACTCGCGGCGCTCCTTGCTGCCAAACAGCGTGAGCAGCAAAGAGATGAGCGTCACAGCCGTTAATAAATAAGCCATCTGGCCGCGGTTGCTCCAGTCCGCCCCGGCGATCAGCGGTGGCAGGGCCACACCGACCAGCAGGCCGACGATGGAGAACGATTCGCGCAGCGCCGACAGCCCCGTCCGGTCCGATTCGCTGCTGACCATCTCCGGGAAGAGCGACGTCCAGTTCATCACGAACACAGTCCAGAACAGGTCGAACGCCAGCACGATGGCCAGAAAATAGAACAGCAGCGAAAACTCCGACCAGTTCACACCCTTAAAGGGGAACCACAGCAAGTAGAAGGTGATGACCAGCGGCAGCAGCGCGCCATACATCCACGGCAGGCGGCGGCCCCAGCGGGTGCGCGTCCGATCGCTCAGATAGCCCGCCAGGGGATCGTTAATCGAGTTCCAGATGCCGTAGACTGCCCAGACCAGGCCGATCCACGCCGCGCGCACGCCGAGCGTGTCGATATAGAGGAACTGGATGTAGGTGGAGAAAGCCTGATAGGAGAGGGCGACGCCGATGGAGCCGACGCCGTAGAGCAATCGTTGATAGGGGCGGGTTGATGCCATGGATAC
>DAOMSB010000132.1:0-3248 GCA_035446145.1 Promineifilum sp. (SeqCode)
TCCGATAGAAAATGGTGGAAACAGGAGGCGGCCAACAGGCCAAAATCCTGTGAAGCGCCGCCACGCGAGGGCAACCCATGCCCATCTTGTTTGCTTGGTGAGCTTTATTACAACGGGCTATTTCAGCTGATTTGCGACAATTGCGGCCGGGTTGCCGAGGCAGCCGTCTTTACCTGATAGGCTTGCGTGGGCGGCTGTAGGCTTGCCTCATCCATAAACATTGTAAGCAATGTGTTCTTTTAGCTATACTTGGTCTGTATGATCCAGATGTTGCGCTTGCTGATTGTCGATGATCACGAAGTAGTCCGCCTTGGGATGCGTGCCTTGCTTGAACGCCACCCTACGTTCACAGTCGTCGGTGAAGCCTCGACTCAGGAAGAGGCGGTGGCGATGGCCGAGTCCCTGCAACCTGATATCGTGTTAATGGATATTCGACTGGCCGGCGGTAGTGGCATCGAGGCTTGTCAGCAGATCAAGGATCGGCTTCCCCAGATTAAAGTTATCATGCTTACCTCGTTCGCCGAGGATGAATTGCTGTTTGCAGCCATTCGCGCCGGGGCGACGGGTTATCTGCTGAAACAGATCGCCGGTGGCGATGTCATTCGGGCGATCGAGGGCGCTGCGCGAGGCGAATCCATGCTGGATCCTTCATTGACCCAGCGTGTTTTTCTCGAGATGCGCCGGTCTATCAAGAAAGAAGAAGCTGTTGCTTTTCAGGACTTGACGAGCCAGGAGCGACAAGTGTTGTTGCTGATCGCCGATGGGCGAACGAATCGCGAGATTGCTACTGAGTTGTTCCTGAGCGAGGGAACCGTCCGAAATTATGTGAGCAGTATTCTTTCAAAATTGGGCGTTTCCAATCGTGCCGAGGCGGCCGCGTATGCAATCAAGCATCATCTGGCAGATCATACTTGATTCGTTTGTTATCCAGGCGTTTGTATCTCGCTGTGGAAAGCCCCAACATACCCCAAATGAATGATCTGTCCGCCCAACGTGCCTTGGGAGCGTTAAACCAGGCTGCTCTCGCCATAGCCAGTGAGCTTGACGTAGATAAGGTCCTGCAATTGATCGTCGATTCGGCTCGCGACCTGGTAGGCGCAGAGTATGCGGCGCTGGCCGTGGGAGATTGGCGTTTGCCCGGCGCGGGTAACGTTCATCGTTTTGTCGTCAGTGGGATGGAGCGAGAAGATATCAAAAAAATCGCTCATTGGCCGCTGGGGAAAGGGCTTTTGGGAGAGGTGATCCATGGTCAACAACCTGTCCGGGTGACGCATATCGCGGCTGACACGCGATCCGTCGGTATGCCCGAGGGTCACCCTCTTATGGATGATTTTCTTGGCGTGCCGATTGTCGCCGCGGGGGAAACGCTGGGCAACCTCTATCTGACCGACAAGATCGGTGATGATGAATTCAGCGATGCCGATCAACGCCTGATCGAGATGCTGGCGGCTCATGCGGCCGTGGCCATCCAGAACGCTCGGCTCTATTCCCAGGTTGAACGCCTTGCCATTCTTGAGGAAAGGACCCGGATTGGCATGGATCTTCACGATGGAGTTATTCAATCGATCTATGCAGTGGGCCTCACGCTGGAGTCTACGCGACTGGCGTTGCCGAGTGGCGCAGAAGAAGTTTCCGCTTTGTTGGATACGGCTATTGAAGGGCTGAACGATGCAATTCGCGACATTCGTAACTTTATCCTGGACTTGAGGCCGCGGCGGTTTGCCGGGGATGTTCAGCAGGGGTTGGCTCAACTCGTTCGCGAATTTCAGGCCAACACGATGGTCCCCGTCTCCATTTCTGTCCCTGAGCGTCTGGAAGACCTGCCGCTGCCTCAAGGTCGAGCCATCTTTCTGACGACCCAGGAAGCTCTGGCGAATATCGCGCGCCACGCGCGAGCAACGAAGGTAAACATTACGCTTCACTATTCCACAGAGCACGTTGTGTTAGCCATCCATGATAACGGCCGCGGCTTTGATGCTGGCAATGAATCATTGCGGATTGGGCATGGCCTGGCCAACATGCAAGCCCGAGCCGAAAGCCTGCGTGGTGTATTTACAATCCACTCCTTGCCTGGCCAAGGGACTGACGTAACTCTCGATTTGCCCCTCTAAGTGGGTGAGCCATTCCTCTGATTTTCGGCAACTCTGGTCGATTCAATCTCATAACAGTGGGTGATAGATGTCATCCCTATCGATGACTTTTGTCATTGAGTTTGCGCGCCGGCAAGGGATATACTGCCTCTAATGACAAGTGTCGCGGTTGCCCGTCCTTAGGGTGCAGTTGAATCATTTGCAGTTGTTAACTGTGGCTGATGAAGGCCACGCGTAGTTTGAGGGGGCTGGTGATGCTTCAGTCATACTTCGAAATGGATGAAATGTTGAGCCTGGAAGAGGTCTCGAAAATCAGGATCGTCATCGTGGAGCGACATGCCGCTGTGCGTGACGCGCTATGCAAGCGGCTGAGTGCCACTTCCAATCTCGACGTAATCGCCACTGTCCAGGAGCCGGCCGAGGCTTTGCCTTTCCTGATCCCCACGCATTCGGGCCGCGAATGCGGGAAGCTCGCCGATGTAGTCTTGTTCGGCTTGCAAAACGGATCGGATGAGGAGCTGTTCAAGACGTTGGAAAACGTCAGGACATTGACACAGTATTCGGCGGCGGTCATAATCCTGGCGCCGTTTGCGGATGAGGTGGAGCGAACGCTCATGCAGCAGGCAGGCGTGAGCAGCTATCTCCTCAAGTACATCGATTCCCGCCGGCTGATTCAGGAAATTGAATCAACTTCACACCGCGATTCAACGCATTTCATGCGGGAAGCGTAGATTACGTCTCTGCCGGCCGCCCCCCTGACGGCCGAATCACCAGGACCGGAACCTGAGCCGATTGCAAAAGCCGTGTAGCCACGCTACCGAATATCCAGCGGCTAATCCCGCCGCGTCCATGGGTGCACATCACAACCGTATCGATATTGCCTCCGCGCACAGTGCTGATGATTTCTGCGGCGACGTCCTCCGATTCGGCAACCTGATAATGGACGCGATAATTTTGTTGCCGCAGGGAGCCTTTCTGCTGCTGTAGATAGTCGATCGCTTCCTTATACAGTTCATCGCGCATCTTGATCATGTGATTGGCGGATTCGGGCGAGAGAGCGCCTTCGCCCATACGTGGCGGCATAACCACTCGCAGCAGGGTGATATCGCTATCAAATTGAGCAGCCATTTCCAGCGCGTAGGGCAGAGCCGCTTCAGC
>DAOMSB010000132.1:3348-6175 GCA_035446145.1 Promineifilum sp. (SeqCode)
ATCGATAGCCTGCGTGAACGCGGACAAAGGCTGGGCTCCGGACATCTTTTGATCGTTTAAGAAAAATGTCGGAGTGCCGGTCACGCCGACAGAGGTCGCTCGCTCGCGATTCTCGCCCACGATATCCAGGAAGCGGCCATCGTCCATACAGCTGATGAACTTGTCCATATCCAGCCCCACTGTTTCGGCCGCCTGGCGGAAACCATCCGCCGAAAGCCGGGTCGTCGGAGGCTCAATCGTGTAGAGAGTATTTGCGTAATCAAAATATCGCCCTTGTTCATTAGCACATAGCCCCGAGGCGGCCGCGGGTACGGTTGATGGGCTTAGAGCGTAAGGCATGACGATCCAACGAATATCACCGTTGTCCAGATGTTTCTCCTTTAGGGGAGTTGCCGTGTCCTTGTGGAAGGCTTGGCAATGAACGCAGCCAAAATCCGACACTTCGACAAGCGTGACAGGTGCCGTCTCTTCGCCCATGGCGATGCAATTGTCGCTATTTTCGGCACAGAATTCAGCGAGTGTTTGCACCGTCTTGGCTTGTGTGGGGCGAAGCGCTAAATATAACAGCCCGCCGAAGACGAGTACGCCGATAGCAATCAGGCCACCGACGACGGCCCAATTGGTCTCGCGTGTTTGTGTTTGGTTGCGGCGCTGGGGTGTTTTCTTGGCCATTAAATAGATCCTTTTATTGATAGTAATGAGGTTCTTGAAAGTGTATCTTTGGCCTTCAGAGTAGGCAAGCCTTCTTAAAGTAGCGCTGAAAAATCCCGATGAATGTCATCCATCAAAGGTGACATTCGCCATAATGCGCGCGTGAACATAAAGGGTTACACTGAAAGCAGGAGATAACCTTACCCGGGTTTGCCACTGATGGGAGAAATCCATATGCTGACTGTAAATGATTTAATGACGATTATCCCCAATACGGTTACACCACAAACAAGTCTGAGGCACGTCATTGAACTGATGAAGACGCAGTATTGTCGGCAGTTGCCCGTATTGGACAATGGCAAACTGGTTGGCATCATCACCGATCGCGATGTGCGGCTCGTGATGAACTCACCGCTTGTCCTGCACGGCCGCTGGCAAGATGAAGAAATATTGGATAACATCACAGCCGAGAATTGTATGACGCCCGACCCAATGACGATCGGGCCGGACACTCCCGCATATCAGGCAGCCAATATGTTGAGCATTTACAAATTTGGCGCTCTTCCGGTGGTCGATAACGGCGTTCTGGTTGGCATCATCACCGTCACTGATTTCCTCAACTATTTCGCCGATCAACACCCGGAAACAATTGATCAACAGGGCTAACCCGCCCAAGGAGGCGAACATGGCACCGTTCCGTAATATATTGGTCCCTCTTGACGGATCCGAACTGGCTGAGAAGGCCCTCGAGCCGGCCAATCAGATCGCGATGGCCATGGTTCAACGCGGCAAGGAGGCACCCGTTGTAAAACTGACTTTGCTCCGGGCCTTGTCGCCGATGGCGCTGCTGGCCGCGGATCCCTATCTATACGATGAAATGATGCGAATGAGCGAGGATGAGGCGCGAGCCTACCTTAATCATATAGCATCCACACTGACGGCGAGCGCGGTCGTCATTGAAACCAGGATCGTGAGCGGCTCTCCGGCCGACGCCATCGTCCAATATGCTGAAGACAATAAGGCCGATCTCATCGTGATGTCCAGTCATGGGCGCACCGGCAGTCGGCGCTGGGTTTATGGTAGCGTTGCCGAGAAGGTGATGCATCATGCCCCTTGCGCTACTGTGATCATTCGTGCCCACGTCGATGTATCCATGTTCCAGAACAAGAAGATTCTTGTCCCCCTCGACGGTTCCGAGTTGGCGGAGCGCGCGCTTGAACCGGCTATGGCGTTGGCACGAGCGGTCAACTCAAACGTGTATTTGTTGCGCGTTGTAGCTGCCCGGGAACCGGTGCCTGAGTCCATGACGCCCACCGGGGAGCGGGTTGCGGCGGCGCTTGACGCGGCCGACCTGGAAGAGAGAGGCGAAGCGGAAGCCTATCTGCAATCGGTTTATTCCCGGTACGAGAACACGCATCTATTCTTCGATGTACAGACAACAGCCGGAGATGTGGCCGACAGGATCGTAACCTATGCCGATACGAATCAAATTGACCTGATTGTGATATCCAGCCATGGACGTTCCGGATTGGGTCGCTGGCTGCACGGCAGTGTGGCCGAGAAGGTGTTGCGTGGGGCAACTTGTGCGACATTGATTATGCGCGGACAAAACGAATAAGCGACATCGTCGCAAGGCAGACGATTCTTATTATTGCTATGTGGCAGTGGATCGGCTACAGTCCGATTCACTGCCATTTTTCTTTCAGTGGATAGCCTGGCGCCCGATTATTCCGCTCCTGCCGCCCCATCCCTTCGGGACTATCACCAGGTTATTGCTCGCGAAATTATGGGGAGATATATGAATCTACCGCGACCCCTCCAACCCGAAGCACTCTACAATGCTTTAGACCCGGCTGAATTTCCATTTGAGACAACAGCGGAACTGGAAGACGGCCTGGAAATCATCGGTCAGCAACGAGCCATTGATGCTATTCGCTTCGGCATCGGTATCCGGCATCAGGGGTACAACCTTTTCGCGCTGGGGCCAAATGGGGCTGGGCGGCAAACGACTGCCAATCGCTTTCTCCGGGCACGTGCCGCGAACGAGCCTGTCCCTGATGATTGGTGCTACGTCTATAACTTTGAGCATCCTCACAAGCCTCGTGCCCACCGCTTGCCGCCTGGTCGCGCTAATATTTTCCGCGATGATATGAAAAAATTGGCCGAGGAGTTGTTC
>DAOMSB010000133.1:0-6106 GCA_035446145.1 Promineifilum sp. (SeqCode)
AATGCTCAATCCCCTGGGCATGACCAACTCCTACTTCTTCCCCGCCGACGTCATCTCCCGCGCCTTCGTGGTTGGTCATCGAGTGGATGAGGAGCAGGGCGTCGTCGTAGAGCGGCCGTGGGCACTGGCGCGTTCGGCCCATGCCGTGGGCGGCTTGTGCTCCAGCGCGCGTGACCAGTTGCGCTATGCCCGTTTCCAGATGGGCGACGGCGCGACCGAGGACGGCACGCGGCTGTTATCGGCCGGGACGATGACCGCCATGCAGACCCCGCAAGGCCCCGCCAATCTGGGGCGATTAATGGGCCTGAGCTGGCTCATTAAAGAGTACGGCGACACGCGCGCTGTGCTTCATGGCGGCGCGACTAACGGCCAACTCTCGGCGTTCCTGATGGTGCCGTCGCGCGGCTTCGCCATCACCGTGTTGACCAATGCCGATGAGGGCAGCATTCTCCACGATAACGTCGTCAACCGGGCGCTGGAGCAGTACCTGGGCATCAAGGATCCGGAGCAACCCTACCTGGAATTGGGGATCGAGAAGTTGAGCGAATATGTCGGCAGTTATGAGGCGGCGCTGGATCGGCTGTCTCTCTATTTGGCCGACGGGGAGCTGATGGTCCAGATGACGCCGAAAGGCGGGTTCCCGGACGTAGGCTCGCCTCCCTCGCCGCCGCCACCGCCGAGCCGAGTGAAGTTTCTCGCACCCGACCGGGCCGTCACCATCGATGAGCCGCTGATCAACATGAAAGCGGAGTTCCTTCGCGACGAAGGCGGCCGCATCAATTGGTTGCGCACCAGCCGGCTCCATCGCCGGATATAGCGAAAAGGCCTTACATGAAACAGGGCAGCGTGACCGTCCACGCTGCCCTGTTGACTTTCTCATTGACGACGCGAATCCTGTCGCGCGACCACTGGCCCACTGATCACTGACCTACTGGCCACTGACCTACTAATCACTGTCTCTAGGGATACGCCGGCGGCTCCCACCCATCCTGGTACTCCTCGATGTACCGACGCAAGCTGTCGGGGATGGGAAAGGCGCTGCGGGCAATATAATCATACATCACCTGCACCGTGCGGCCATAGGCGACGAGGCGGCCGTCCTGCCCCTGAATGCGGTAGAGCATGTCGAAACTCTTCGTCCCGAAGCGGGAAATGCCCGTACCCACGTGCAGCACCTCAGTTAGAAGTGCCGGCGACTTGTAGATGCAGTTCGCCTCGACGAGAATAAGCGGCAAATCCAGCAGTTCGGATCCCAAAAGGCCGCTTCTCTCCATCAGTTCGCCCAGATACTTGATACGTACCGTCTCGAAATAGGCGAAGAAGACGGCGTTATTCACATGGCCCATCGCGTCAATATCGCGAAAGGCGACTTCCAGATTGGTTTCGTAAGGGTAATTGGTGTAGGTCATAGGTTCATTCATTGTATGACGGCCGCGCCGTCGGTTGCCGTGCAGATATAGATTTGTGGCTCCAGGCCGGTATCGTGCCGATAGCCATCGCTGACCGAGGCGACGAATGCCTCGACGTCGGATGCGCGCACGAGGGCCACGGCCGCGCCACCGAATCCGCCCCCGGTCATCCTGGCTCCGTAGCAGGCTGGTTCTGCTTGAGCCAGCGCGACCATAGTATCCATTTCCTCGCGGGAGATCTCGAAGTCGTCGCGCATGCTGACATGGCTGGCATTCATCAGCTGGCCCAACTCGGCCGCATCGCCACGGCGCATCGCTTCGGCCGCGGCCAGCGTGCGCTCGTTCTCGCTGATCACGTGTTGCGCGCGCCGTCGTGCCACCGGGTCGAGTCGTTCGCTGCCGGCACGAAAGGTTCCCATATCCACATCGCGCAGCGCGGGGACGCCGAAAAAGGCGGCGGCCACTTCGCATTGCGCCCGGCGCTCGTTGTAGGCCGAATCGACCAATCCGCGCCGCGTGGCCGTATCGAGCACAACCACAACCGTGCCCGTGGGCAAGGGGACGGCCTGCGTCTCCAGACTACGGCAGTCGATCAGCAAGGCGTGATCGCGTCGTCCGGCGGCGGAGATCATCTGATCCATGATGCCGCAATTCACGCCCACCCATTCGTTCTCTGCGCGCTGGCCAACGCGAGCCATGTGAGCCGCATCCCAGGGCAAACCGCCGACGGCAGCAAAGGCGCGCGCCGCGGCCAGTTCCACGGCGGCCGACGATGACAACCCCGCGCCGATGGGCACGTCGCCGGCCAGTACGCCTTCCCAGCCGGTCAGGTTCCACTCTTCACTGAGGATATAGGCCACGCCCTTCACATATTCGCGCCAACCTTCATCCTCGTGGCGCATGGCGCTCAGATCGATCTCGGCGACGTCGTCGAAATTGAGGGCGTGGATCCGAACAAGGCCATCGCGACGCGGCCGCAAGGCAATCCAGGCGGCGCGATTGATGGCCATCGGCAGAACGAAGCCATCGTTGTAGTCGGTATGCTCGCCGATGAGGTTAACCCGTCCTGGGGCGCGAACGACGAAAGCGGGTGACTCGTCGAAAAGCTGCTCAAACCGGTTGATGACCGACTGTTTCATAGGGGTCGTACCTGGAATGGACCGCACTGTGGTCAAGCTAGAGCAGGCGATCGGCAAACGCGGGCAGCGCGGCCGTACCGCCGGTATGCCAAAACAATACCCGCTGGCCCCGCGTGAAAGCGCCCCAGCGAATCAGATCGATCAATCCGCCAAAAGCCCGGCCTGTATACACCGGATCGAGCAAAATACCTTCCACCTGAGCCAGCATCTGGATCGCCTCTCGCTCGGTTTCGCCAACGCGGGCATAGCCTTCACCGACGTAGTCGTCGTTGACGTTAACCAGTTCGGCGACGGATAGGGCATCCAATCCAATATGGGTAGCTGTAGCCGTAGCCAGGGCCGCCACCTGTGTTTTGAGCGATTCGGCGGGGTGATCGACGCTGATGCCCAGCACCGTCCCACGGAAGCCGAAGGCCCGCGCGCCCAGCACCAGTCCGGCTTGCGTGCCGCCGCTGCTGCTGGCGAAGACGATAAAATCGAAATTCAGATGGGCGGCCGTCATCTGTTCCGTCAGCTCGCGCATCGCCGACACATAGCCTGTCGCGCCGATGACATTGGAACCACCGAGAGGCACAAAGTAGGGGCGCAGACCGATCGAACGCAATGTGTTCAGGACGCGTCCAATCTCGTCGGGGCACTTTGGCGTGTCACACCAGTACACATGCGCCCCGAACAGCTCATCGAGCAGGAGATTGCCGGTCGTAATTTCCGGACGCCGGCCGCGCAACACCAGGCTGCAACCGAGGCCGAAACGGGCGGCGGCGGCGGCCGTCTGCCGGGCATGATTGCTCTGGGGAGCGCCCGTAGTCACCAGATGATCGGCTCCCTGAGCCAGCGCGTCGGCCACCAGGAACTCCAGCTTGCGCGCTTTGTTGCCCCCGGTAGCCAGCCCGGTCTGGTCGTCCCGCTTAATCCAGATCTCCGGCCCGCCCAGGCTGCGGCTCAGTCGTTCCAGCGGTTCTATCGGGGTCGGCAAGAAAGTAAGCGAGACTCTCTCAGGAAATTTCGGATCCATAAATAATTCCAGTTGGGTCGAGGTTCAAACCCCCACGCCATTTGCCGATATTGTAGCCTAATTGGTCGGGCTGTCGATTGCCCCTATATCAGTCGCGGCGTGGGTTTCGAAGGGTTAGGCGCGCCGCGAGTGCGCTTTCTTTGCCCGCCGGAAATTACATTGATCACGCTGGAACCCCATCGATAGATATGGTTTCGATCCCTACGCCAGTGACGACCAGACCTCCAGCTTACCCTTCACGCGGCGGATGACCTCGTTGGTGAACGCGTCGGTAGAGGTGCTGCCACCAAGATCGGCCGTGCGAATGCCATCATAAACCGCTTCCAGCGTCGCCTCATAGATGGCCCGACTGGCCGTTTTCAGCTCCTGTTCCTTCATGAGGCCCAATAACCCGGCAGCAGCCAGAATCATGGCCATCGGATTCGCCACGTTCTTGCCCTGCAAGCTGGGGGCCGTGCCATGGGGGGCCTCGGCCATGACGCAATCGATCACTCCGGCCTGATTGAGCGAGATGACCATCGATTCCGAACCGGCAATTGAGCCGAACATCTGCAAGACCATGTCGGACAGCAGATCGCCGTCGCGGTTCAACGATGGGATGACCATCGCGTCGCCGGTCGTGGCCAGCAGCAGGGCGAAGGTGGCGTCGATTAGCTGTGGCTCATAGCGCACATCGGGATAGCGAGCCGCGGCCGCATCCATCTCTTCCTTGAACATGCCCTCATAGACGGGGCTGACGGTGAACTTGGGGCCGCCAAACACCTTGGCGCGGTTGTCTCGGGCGTGCTGAAAGGCAAACTCCGACACCGCGCGGCACACCCAGCGCGAGATCTTCTCGGTGCGAAAGGCGTATTCATCGAGGCTGCCCGCCTCCCCTTCGCGCCATTCGCGCGCGCCATAGGCGTCATCGCGAGCCATGCGCACGATACTGATCGGCGCGTAGATGCCGCCAACCGGCCGCACACCGGGGATACGGCGCCCCGTGCGCAAGATGATCTCCGCGTCCATCTCCTCGCGCAGGATGGCGTTGGGGCTGCCCACGTCGCCGCGGGTCTCCGGAGTGATGGTAGCTGCTTTCAGACCAACCCGATACTCGCGAATCGCCTTGCCCGCCTCGTAAACGACCTTGTTTTTCGTGGCCCGGCGGTTCTCCAGGCTGAGGTCGAATCGCTTGAATTCCAGGGGGTAGCGGATGACGTCCTCATGCAGGACGCGCAACGCCTCTTCCAGCAACTCCTGCCCGGTCTGATCCCCATCGAGAATGACAATTGTCCTGCTCATCTTCTTCCACACCTCTCTAATCTGATTACACCTATCCGGCAGAGCCGATAGTTAGCCGGGCAACGACTGCTCATCGGATCGGCCGCGCCGGGCGCGCAATAGTTCCAGGTAACGCGGGATGGCCTGCGTGTACAGGCGGTAGAGCATCGGGCGCGGCGTATAATCCCACGCGCCAATAAAACGCACGACCTCGCCATTGAATCCGGCCTTAAACCGCCAGACCCCCCACATGCGATCCGTCTCTTCAAATTCATCAGGCGCGCCCCAGAAATCATAGACCCTGGCGCCCTGCGCCTGCGCCCAGCGAATCGCCTCCCATTGCAGGAGGTGGTTGGGCATCCGCTCGCGGGCTTCGTTTCGCGATGCGCCGTACATATAGATGACTCGGTCGCCAAAACGCACCAAAACCACGACCGCCACGGCCCGCCCGTCAACCTCGGCCACCAGCGGTTGGGCTATGCCGGCCTGATAAAGCCCGCCCCAACCGTCGAGGTAATATTCCGCCGGTCGGACGGTGAACCCGTCGCGCGCGGCCGTTTCCTGATACATCTCGACGATTGTCGGAAAATCAGCCGGCCCGCCGGGGCGAACGGTTACGCCCTTGCGCTCGGCCAGGCGAATATTGTAACGAGTCTTCTGCTTCATGGCCGCCAATAGTTGTTCTTCGGTGGCTTCCAGCGATAGCTCGACCGTATTGCGGAACTGAATCTGCTCATCCGATGGCCGCCAGCCCCGCTCCTGCAGATCACGCATAACGGCCGCCCCCAGGGGCGAGACACGCTCATGCTCCAGCCCCCAGCTACGCACGATCTCGGGATCGATCTTGATGAAGATCGCCCGCTCGCGCCTGGCCAGTTGTTCCAGGCGCGCCAATACTTGCAATCGCAACGAGCGATCGTGGAAATCCAGCGCCGGCCCCTTGGGCACGTAGAGGACACAATAAGGCAGTCGGGGCACACGCCGCTTCAGTACCATCGCCGCGGCGATCGTTTCCCAGCTATTGCCGCCTACCGACATCGTCAGCGGCATCGCCTCCCAGCCCCAGCGCGATTTGAACTGTCCCCAGGCCCAACTCTGCAAGGGATGAGCGTTAGGCAGGCGCGCCAAAGTTGCCTGCCAGGTGACAGGCGAATCCTCGAGTTTGAACGTCGAAGCGCGGTAGGTTTCCATTGCCGTAGACATCGTTACAAAAAGGGCGGCGCCGGGCCGCGATCCGCTGAATAATACTCCGAACGAGCGGAGGGTGCACCCATCGTTCGAAC
>DAOMSB010000134.1:0-6097 GCA_035446145.1 Promineifilum sp. (SeqCode)
TCGATCAGGACATCAAGATCAAACGTGGCGCGCGGCACACCATAGAGGACGGCCGCAATGCCCCCGATTACGAGGTAGCGAACCTCATGCTTCTGAAAGGACGAGAATACGCCCTTCAATTGGTTGAGCATCTTTGCTCTCGATAATTTGGGGATTCACGCTCAAAAAGAACTCGTAATAGTCACACAAGAGTTCCATGCGCTCCGCCAACGTTAACCCCTGAAACCAAAACGCCTTGGCTTCCAGAGTTTCTTCGGCCCAATCATGAGTTACCACGCGATCCATACCGCAATTATACCATAACTCCTTGCCCGTCACTCGTCACTCGCCACTCAACCACTCGACCCACTGCTCTGCGGCAGCTTCGGGATGAGCCAGCTCAGGAACTGGTCGGTGGAGCGGGTCTGCATCAGGAGGCGGCCCGGCCCGGTCAGGTCGACCACCAGCCCCTCGCCGCTGAAGAGCAGCGATTTCATGCCGCCCACCTTGCGCACCTGGAAGCCGATCCCCTCGGTGAAGGCGACCAGATGGCCGGTGTCGATGGTGACCGACTGGCCCGCGGCCAGATTCATCTCGTGGATGGCCCCATAGGACGCCAGCAGCAACAGCCCGCTGCCCTGCGCCCGCATCATGATCAGCCCTTCGGCGGCGAAGAACGTTTTCGCGCCGCTCCACTTGGTATCGAGTTCAATCCCCATCGCCGACGCCAGATAGGAGCCGGACTGCACCATGAGCAGTTCGTCCTGCATATTGATGACCATCAGGTCGCCGGTGAGGGCCGGGGCCACGCCAACGGTGCCGCCGCCGGCCGGGGCGGTGTAGGTGTTCTGGAAGAACGTCTGCCCGCCCAGCACCGAGCGGCTGAGCGACTTGAGGAAGCCGCCGGTGGCCTGTGTCTCCAGGGTGACCCCCTGCGACATGCTGACCATCGAGGCGGCCTCGACGCGCACCCGTTCGTTGCCGTCGAGGTGGATCATGCCCAACGAGAAAGCGGGGCGATAGAGAAGTTCGATATTCATGCGGTTTCTCCTTTTGCGGAATGGGCGCGGATGAAGGCGTGAAAGAGCAAAAACGTGCCGCTGCGCCCGGATGAAGATAGTATAGATTAGGATTCGTGATTCCCGATTCCTGATTCGTAATTCCTAATTTTCAATTATTTTGTATTATGAAAATCGACATTTTCTCCGACACCGTCTGCCCCTGGTGCCGCATCGGCAAGCGCCATCTGGAACTGGCTCTGGCCGATTGGCCGGGCGAGCCGGTCACTATTCGCCACCGCAGCTTCTTCCTCGACCCCGACATCCCCGCGGAAGGCTACGATTTCCAGGCCCATATGACGGCCAAGGGCGGCGGCCGCATGACCCCCGAAGATTTCTTCGCCATGCCCCGCCAGCGCGGCAAGGCGGTCGGCCTGACGTTCAACTTTGAGGATATTGCCAAAGCGCCCAACACGATGCTCTCCCACCGGCTGGTCTATCTGACGCCGGAAGCCGAGCGCGGGGCCATGCTCGACGCCATCTTCGCCGCCTACTTCGAGTTCGGCCGCGACATTGGTGATCCCGACGTGCTGGCCGCCATCGCCGCCGAGCAGGGGCAGGACGCGGCCGCCATCCGCGCCGCATTGGCCGGCGACGCGGCCGAGGCCCAGGTGCTGGCCGATATCGCCTTCGCCCAACAAGCGGGCATCAGCAGCGTGCCGTTCTTTATCTTCAACGACAAATACGCCCTCAGCGGCGCCCAGCCGGTGGAGGTGATGGGCCGGGCGTTGCGGCAGGTGGCGGAAAAAGACCTCTCCGGTTCGTAGCCAGCCGCTTTTACATATCAACAAATCGAGTTGCAGGGGCGGGTTTGAAACCCGCCCCTGCAGCTATACCGCATTAATTTATAACAGTTCAAAAGCGCCTGACCACGAACGATTGCAGAATCTTTAAATAACTTTAAGTCACGGGCAGAGATGGGCATGTGCCCACAAATGCGCTAAAGTAACAGGAAAATTAACCGAGTTGAGTTGCTATGCATTTGTATTTCATTCGCCACGGACAAAGTTTCGTTAATCTGAAGGAGTGGAACGGCGGCAATCAGGATGTAGGCCTGACCGACCTGGGCCATCGCCAGGCGGCTGCACTGGGCACCTGGCTGCCGACCGAACTCAAAGAGATCGATGCGCTCTATGCCAGCACCATGGTTCGGGCACAGGAGACGGCCGGCTATGTGGCCCGCGCCTATAACATGGACATCATCCATGATGACCGGCTGCGCGAGATCGGCAACAACCGCGCCGACCACGTCCCCTGGCCCAGCGACGACCTGCCGGAATACAGCGACTATTGGGGCAGCGAACGGCCGTTTGCCTCAATCACGCCCGACCGCGAGGGCGGCGAGAGCCTGATGCACTTCAGGGTTCGCGTCGGTTCGTTCATCGAGAACATGATCGAACTCCATCGTGACCAGGTCGTGGTGGCCGTCTGCCATGGCGGGGTCATCGAGCTGGCCCTCGACCATATTTTCAACGTCGGCCCGTTCCGGCGCTGCGAGGTGTGGTGCAAGAACACCGGCGTGACCCGCTTCGAATACGTCGAGCATCCGCGCCGCGAGATGTGGCGGCTGCACTACCACAGCCGGGCCGATCACCTGATCAACATTGAATCAAACTTCGAAGTGACGCGGATCGTCCGCGTGCCCTGATTCCACTACCCCCAACTCATTCAACCCACGGCCGTCACAAACGCGCCGCGCCGGTTGCCGGAATTATGATGGACAGAGCAGAGATGGCCGCGCTGCCGGCCGATGAAGTGGATTACAGCAAAAAATGGCACGTCATGTCGGCCATCGCCATGGGTATCTTCCTGGCGACGATCGACGGCAGCATCGTCAATGTCGCCCTGCCGACGCTGACGGTCGAACTCAACACCGACTTCTCCTCGGTGCAATGGGTCGTCCTGTCCTACTTGCTGACGGTGACCATCCTCCAGGCGATTGTCGGCCGCCTGGCCGACATGCACGGCCGCAAACACCTCTATAATGGCGGCTTCGTCGTCTTCACCATCGGCTCGGCCCTGTGCGGGCTATCTCCGACGGTGGAATGGCTCATCATGGCCCGCGTGCTGCAGGGCATTGGCGGGGCGATGACCCTGGCGTTGGGTATGGCCATCATCACCGACGCTTTTCCCGCGGGCGAGCGCGGCCGCGCGCTGGGCATCACCGGCTCCATCGTCTCCATCGGCATCGTCACCGGCCCTACGCTGGGCGGGGTGATCATCGAGCATCTATCCTGGCACTGGATTTTCTTCGTCAACGTCCCCATCGGCATTATCGGCACCTGGCTGGCATGGCGCCACATCCCCCACACGAAACCCCATGGCGATCAGGTGTTTGATCTGGCGGGAGCGGCCACGCTGTGCGTCTTTTTGCTGGCGCTCCTGCTCGGCCTCACCACCGGCCAGCTGCAAGGGTTCACCAGTTCGCAGGCGCTGGGGCTGTTCATCGTGGCCGCCTTCTTTCTGGTCACGTTCATCATCCTGGAGAGCCGCCACGAGCAGCCGATCATCCCGTTGAGCCTGTTCGACAATCGCGTCTTTCGGGTCAATATTATCACCGGGCTGATGATCTTCATCGCCATGGGCACCTATGCGCTCATCCCGTTCTACCTCGAGAACGCGCTGAAATATAGCGTGCAGCAGGTCGGCTTTCTGGTGGCGGTCGTGCCGCTGGCGCTGGGCATTACCGCGCCCATCTCCGGCTCGCTCTCCGACCGCGTGGGCAGCCGGCCAATCTCGGTCATCGGCCTTGTCGTTTCCACATTCGCCTTTCTGTTGATGAGCACGCTGACGGCCGAAACGACGGCCATCGGCTTCATGCTGCGCTTCCTGCCGCTGGGCATCGGCGTGGGCATGTTCCAGTCGCCCAACAACAGCGCCATCATGGGCAACGTGCCCCGCGAGCGCCTCGGCGTCGCCTCCAGCCTGCTGGCCGTGACGCGCAGCCTGGGGCAGACGGTCGGCTTCGCCGTGTTGGGGTCGGTCTGGGCGGGGCTGGTGTTCCGCGCGTCGGGCGGCATTCTGACCGGCGGCGCGGAATCGGGATCGCCGGAAGCGATCGCCGCGGGCATTCAGGGCACAGCGCTGGTGTCGGCCGGGCTGGCGGCTGTGGCGCTCGTCATCGCCTTGTTCGCGTGGCGGAATGAGCGCCTGACACGACGTTCGAGTTTATAACCGGATGTCGGCCGCTTCGCCCACCACCAGCGCAGGCGAGGCGCTCTCCGTGGCGGCCAGCGGGTCGTGGTCGCGCAGGGGGCCGAAATCCAGCCCGGTGATCGCCTCGATGCGCGTGACCGGCACCTGATAGGTGCGATACGCGCCATAGGCGAACTCCAAATCCTCGATCAGGTTCTTTTGCGTTTGCAGATAGGCCGTGGCCGACAGCTTCCGGTCGGGCTTGCGCATCACCACTACCTTCCAGAACTCGGCCGGCAGCTGGTACTGCCCGCGATAGGTCATGTCGTCGGCCCGAAACACCGGCCCGGTGAAAACCGACACCTTCAGGTCATGGTTGTCGGCGTTGTTGAGGATGTAATCCTCCAGCGCCAGCCACGTGCGCCGGTTGAGCTGCTTGTGCTGCGGGGCGCAGTTGGTGAAGTGGAAGGTGTCCTCGTTGGCCGTGGCCGCCGGGCGGCCCCACACGGGATCATTGCGCCGCACCAGATGGCCCCGGTCGAGGTCGTTGCGCTCGTAGAGGTCGGCCCCGGTCTGGTGTTCGCGGGCGATGCGCGGATCGAAGTACCACACGTCGTCGTCGCGCTTGATGGTTTTGGTCTTGCGGCCGTCGATGTTGACCGCCGTGTAGAAGGCCAGCCGCCGGGCCTTGCTCATCACCAGCGAAAAATGCACATAGTCCAGTACGTGGCCGCGGCCGTCGAGGCGCGGCGCCACGTCGGCCAGCTGCTCCGGGGAGAGCGCGGGCAGTTCCACATCCGGCCCCAGAAAGCCGGATTCATACCCCTTGGCCCGCGTGAACAGCTCCGGGTCGCGCTCGGCCGTTCGCAGCGGGGTGACGGTTCCGGCGGTGGTCGGCGGCGTGGCCGGCTCGGCCAGCAGTTCGTCCAGCAATACCTGTTGTTCGGCGGATAGTCCATCGGCCGCGGCGCGCAGATCGGCCAGGATGCGGCTGATGCGCACCCCCTCGTTGGCGATGTAGGCGATGCGATCCTCGCCCATCGCCGGCGTCCAGACCGAGCCGTCGACGGCCAGGATGCGTCCCTGGGCGTCCCGTTTGCGCACCCCGGCGTGATGCAGCCCCACCACCTGCCACTGATCGTTGAACACCGGCGAACCGGACGCGCCCCGGTCGGTGTCGGTAGTGTAGTGGATGAAGTCGTCGAACAAGTCGACGAGCTTGTTGTTGCGCAGGGCGATCTTCTTCGGCGCGCCGCCGGGGTGCTGAATGACGGCGACGTACTCGTCGAGCAGGATTTTGCCTTGATAGGCGCTGAGGGGCAGATAGCCGAACGAGGCCAGCGGCGTTTGGCTGTCGACCGACACGCGCCCCACGGCCACCACGGTGTAATCGAGCGCAGCGCTGGTGTGATAGAAGCGGTCGGGGTCGAGGCCGAACACGACCGGCGAGCGCGGGTTATAGCTCTCGTCGTCTTCGTAGTCGAAGTCGATCAGGCTGCGGCGGGCGCTGTCGGCCGTGGGCAGCACGTGGTTGTTGGTCAGCAGCAGGTTGGGCGAGACGACGAAGCCGGTGCCGAAGCCGCGGATGCGCCCGGCGGTGTCGCGTATCTCGACGCGGCCGACGGCTCGCCCCGCGCGACGGCCGATATCGAGGAAGTTGATCTCCAGCAGGTCGCTGTTGCCCAGTATGCGCTCCAGCCCCAGCCCGTCGTTGGGGTGGAGCGTGTCGCGGCGGGCGTCGCGGCGGGTCATCTCGCCGAAATCGACGATCCCTTTGGCGGCATTGTCCTGTTGGGCGGCGCGCTCGGCGCTGCGCTCACGGTAACGGTCTTCGGCGTTTTGGTCATGTTGTTGGCTGTCCATCGAAGGGTTCCTCGGCGCGGGTGAATTCGGCCGCGCACAACTACAGGATAATCCCGAAAGGG
>DAOMSB010000135.1:0-6068 GCA_035446145.1 Promineifilum sp. (SeqCode)
CGCAAACGTAGATGTTGACCCTGCCCGGCGTCAGCGGCACGAACTCTTCTTTTTGCCGCGATAAGACGTTATAGATTCTGAGCGACATACTTCACTCCATCTCATTTAGAAACCGAGTTTTTTCGAAAAAACTCGGTTTCTAACTGTATTTATAATTTGGCGAAAATCATCCGCCCGGCCGTCGTCTGCAGAACCTTGGTGACGACGACATTTTCAGTGCGGTTCAATGCTCGTTGCCCATCTTCAACGACCACCATCGTACCGTCGTCCAGATAGCCAACGCCCTGCCCATACTCCTTGCCTTCCTGGATGATCATCACCCGCAGCTCCTCGCCGGGCAGGAGCGACGACTTCACGGCGTTGGCCAGGTCATTGATGTTGAGCACGGTGATGCCCTGCAACTCGGCCACCTTGTTGAGGTTGTAGTCGTTGGTCATGATCGGACATTCCAGACGGCGGGCCAGCACGACGAGCTTGCTGTCGGCGTCACGCGTTTGGGGCGCGTCCATGTCGGTGATGCGTACCGGCACAGGCGATTCGTTCTGGAGCATGCTCAGGATGTCAAGGCCGCGCCGGCCGCGGTTGCGGCGCAGGCTGTCGGCGCTGTCGGCGATGTGCTGCAGCTCCTTGAGCACGAAGTTGGGCACCAGCAATGTCTGACGAATGAACCCGGTGCGGCCGATGTCGAGGATGCGGCCGTCGATGATGACGCTCGTATCGAGCAGGATGACGTTCGTGTCCTCATGCTCCTCAACCGCCGCTACAGCCTTGTTCCCGCCGCGCCCCCAGCGGAAGCCGCCGGCCATTTCATGCAGGTCGCGGTAGCGGTTCATCATCAGCACGGCGCCGAGATAGCAAAAGCCCAGCGCGGTTGCCAGCGGCAAGATCTCCTTCAGCGGCGACGGCAACTGTGACAGGGGAATGGCGAAGAGGGCCGCGGCGATGAGGCCGATGAAGACGCCGATGAGCAGCGCGACCAGTCGTTCCAGCGGCATGGCCGACAAAGCCGTGCGGATGTGGCTGATCGGCCGAATAGTCAGGTGAGGCGTGAAGAGAAACCCCAGCACCGCGCCGATTACCCCGCCGCCGACGCCCATGGCGATGCCATAGCGCATCGGGTCGAGATTGAGCATGTTGGCGATTCGGACGCCGACGATAGACAGCGCCGTCGCCAGGACGACCGCTCCTATCAATCTTGAGATGAATTCAACCCGTGATGGTCCCATGATGACCTCAAATAATAATGAATGATAACGAACGAATAAAATAAAAATGGTGAATGCTTTTCATGCATTCACCATTCGATAATCGGATAACGCTTCAGATACAAGGTATCGCCAATACCCTGCCTTTATGAAAACCTCTGTCTCGTGGTTAGCGGCCAATTAC
This sequence comes from Promineifilum sp. (SeqCode), assembly GCA_035446145.1. GTDB lineage: Bacteria > Chloroflexota > Anaerolineae > Promineifilales > Promineifilaceae > Promineifilum. The sequence continues at coordinate 1,390 of DAOMSB010000135.1, forward strand.
TCGCCGGAAGCAGGAACAATAAAGATGAATTCAATTTCACGAGACCGGATGAAAACCCAACACGAACGCTATAATACCGAATGATGAACGGATGAATGAATGATACACAGATGTTAACATGGCGGCCCAATAGACGCAAGGCGCGATTGGGCCAAGCGAAGGGCAGGCACTTTGCCTCTGACCGCTATCCGAATAATTCATCGTTCATCTCCTGCCGCCCATAAGGTCGCTCGGGCGCAGATGACCCGGCCCGCCCACGCATCTCGTCATAGAACCGTTTGTCATAGCGTCGCGAGCGGACGGGGATAGGCATCTTGACCCCCCAGCCCAGCAGCAACACTTCCTCTTTCTCCTGCAAGCGAGCCAGCATGCCGCGCAACTGGTCGCGCCCGGCCAGGCCGCTGAGCACGGCGCGGATGTCGTCCTCGTCGCCCAGCCAGCCGGTGACGCGCGTGCCCAGTTGCGACATCACCTCGTCGTCGATGCCCGACGGCCGCTGATCGACGATGAGCAGCGTCACATTGTACTTGCGCAGCTCACGGGCGATAGTTCCGAAGGCCGTCTGACGTGAGACGCCGGGGCTGAGCAGCTTGTGGGCCTCCTCGACAACGATGACCAGCGGCCGCGGCGCGCCGACATTGCTAAGCTTGGCGTGTTCCGTCTTGTCTACCCATGCCTTACGGATGCGCCGGGTCAAAATATTGGAGACGATGATGTAATCAAGTTCATTGTCGTGAACGCCAAAGCTCAGAATGATGTGGCGGCCGTGCTCCAGCTGATCGGATATGGCTTTCACAGCATCAACAGCCGGTTTGTTAACCACATACGGCTTATGAAAGATAGGCTCCAATTTGCGATGCAATGATTCGGCCGCTGTGGGATGAATATTATGACCATTAGCCCAGTGGGCTACGGAATCGGGAGCGGGGATTTTTTTGCCGTTATCATCCTCAATGACCGCGCCGGGCTTCATCTTCATAAATTCGCTGAACCACCTACCTTCGAAGACTCGCTCCAGAGCGGATAATGTGACGGCAGCAGTGTCATTCAAGTCGAGTGCTTCGGCGATTAACAGGATGTCATCGGCATTGAAATCGCCGAGAGCAAGCTCAAGGGTGAAATCAGGCGAATTGTCACCTACGCGCGTCCCCTTGCCCAGAGCAGCAATCTGCACCTTCTCGCCGAACATCGCCTTCAGGCCGCGTACCTGTTCGCCACGATCACTATCGCGATCGTCGAAACCATACTCGTTGTGCATATCGAACACCAGCGCCGCGGCCACGTCGGTCTTCATCAGCCCGGCCAGCACCATGCGCGTCAGGAAACTCTTGCCCGTGCCCGTCGCGCCGAAGATGCCGCTGCTGCGCTTGACGAAGCGCTCCAGATCGAGGCAGACGGGATAGCCCTGCTCGATGGTGTGGCCGATGACGAAGTTGACGCCACCTTCCTCGCCGAAGATGGCGGCCACGTCGCCGGCATCGGCCGGGCGCACCGGCGCGTGGTGGGCCGGCACAGTCTTCACCGGCTTCGGGCCGGGGTTCTCCTCGCCCATGTCCACCCGCGCCTGCCACTCGGCCCGCTCCGGAGAGGTCAACTCCGGCCCCAGGTCGAGCAGCAGCGTGGGGTACATCTCCAGCGTCGTATAGAGCGTCTTGCCGTAGAGCGCGCCCTGAATCGCCGCGGGCAGCCGGTCGGATTTCTCGTCGGCGAAGCGCGGGTCGGTGGAGCCGAGTTGCAGGTCGGTGATCAGCCCGTAGTAGCGATAGCGCGGCGTCTCGCAGACGACGAAGCCGCCTTCCTGCACGGTGTCGGCCGCGACGGTCAGACGCACACGCAGCCCGCTCTTCAGCGCGCCGCCGACGATATAGCCCAACGGGGCGTTGGGGCCCAATGGGCCGGATGATCCCTCAGATTTTTTTGGCTGGTCGAACATCAAAAGCCCCCCATCATGTCGGGCACGCCGCCCAGGCCGGGCAGCGCCTCGCCCAATGCCTCGAGCACCGGCACCAGCGTGTCGTAATCGCTGCGCAACAACTCGATGACCTCGTTGATCACCCCGGTCGCCCACTCCACGTCATGGCCGCGCAGCCGGAAGACGTCCTGCACGTGGGCCACGAGCAACTGGTCGACCGGCACACCCATATCGGCCGCGCGCAGGATGAGCCGCAGGTAGCCGAGCCGATCGGTGAAGCGAACCAGTTCGGCCGCGTCGTGGCACAGGTGAACCGGGTCGAGGTTAAGCGGCGGGCGCGGCGGCAGGCCATGAAAGAAGCGGCCGTTGAGGCAGTAGCCCACGGCCAGCACGCTCATCTCGATCGGCAGCAGCCGGTTCTGGCGCTGGTCGTTGATGACCTCCTCGCGCGGGTTTTCGGCCAGGACGATTCGCCGCACCAGCGGATCATCGGCCACGTCCATGTTGTAGATGAGGCCGAAGACGGCCTCGCGATCGTCCACCGGCTGGGCCTTCACCAGGCAGCCGAACGACGGCTCCGACAGCTGCTGCACCTGGCAGCCGATGACGAACCCGGCCGTACTCGCCCGCAGGACGCGGCCGATTGGCGGTACTGTTTCCCACTCATTGCCTGATTCCAATGGTGTCCTCCCTGACTGCATCATTCGTAGAAACCGAGTTTCTTCCAAGAAACTCGGTTTCTATGTGCGTCATTCGTCACTCGTCACTTCCCCACATCTTACCAATACCGCCCCATCCGGTGCGGTCTGCGGCCGCCACGGGCGAAATCCTTGCCGATTTTCTTGGCCGTCACGCTGCTTTCAACGCCGGCCCGCTGCATGGCCAGATCGATCATCACGCTGAGATTGGTCTCGTCGTCGCGACCGACCACGGCCAACTCATCGGCCCGCGTCAGCACGTAGGGGTAGTTGCGCTGGATGCGGCACTGATCATAGATCAGGCCGTGGACGGCGGCCACGGCGGCCTTGTCCTCGGCCACCCAGCGCGGGATATCCACCCGGGCGATGGCTCGCGCCTCACCCAACGGGTCAAGGTCGTCCCCTACAATGATATTACTGGACCCGGCGTTGAGGTAGAAGAAGCAAACCTCGATGTCGGGCGATTCCTCGGCGAAGCGCTTGTTGGCGGGGGAGATGTCGACGAAGATCGGGCTGCGATCGCCGGGGCCGAGCAGAGTAGCATACAGCCCGGCGTCGGTCAGTTCGTTACCCACCGGGCGCTTGCCCAGGGCCTTCCAGTCCATATCCGGTTCGTCGAGGAGCGTCTGAAGCATGGTCACGACTGAGCGCTTGCCCGGCCGGTCGATGTAGCCGGCCAGCAGCGCGCCGGTCTCATGGATACGGCGCATGGCCTCCGTCCAGTGGGCGACGATCGGCTCGGCGCTGCCGCGCTCGCCGACCATCGGCCAGTAGAGCAGCCGCTGGTCGAGCAAGGCCAGCACGGGGCCGGAAGCGGCGCGCCAGGCATCGGCGAAATCGGCCAGCGTCTCGATCTCGGCCCGGTCGCGGGCGATGGTCACCTGGCTCTGGTCGAAGCCCGGCTCGTCTTCGGTCACGTCGTCCTCGACGTTGGGGTAGAAGATTCGCGGCGAGGTGAAAACGTGGGGGGCGCGGCCGTCCCCATGGCCCCGGCCGGAGCCGTGGTTATAGACGATGACGCCGATGTTGATCAGATAGTAGAGCCAGGCCGCGTGACGGTCGGGCATGATCTGCGAGCCGTCGGTGGCGATGATCGTCGCCTGCTCCGGCGGCGCGGGGGGCGGGATCGGCGTGTCCAGCGGCTCGTCTTCCGCCAGGGGCGCGGCGGCGCGGAAATATTTGGGGTCGGCCGCCTCCCCGGCCTTTTGCAGCCCGGCGCGAATGCCGGGCCAATCGGTGGCCCGCTCGGCCACCAGTTGCCGCAACTGCCTGGCGCGATTTAACTGGGCCTGCCGGTTGGCGGCCGCGGCCTGCGCCATCTTTTCAAGGTCGGGGGTCAGTTTGTCAAGCTCCAACGTCATGGGGCGGTAGTATAGCACGCATGAGCTAGAGATACGAATGCAAGATCAGGGTGTGGGATATGCAATCGCGAACGTCTCCAGAATCCGATCGGCCTCGGCCTGCACCGCCTCCGGCACGACCGCCCTCTCTCATAATCCCGATTGGATACCAAAGCCAGCGTGAACTGGAGATCGCCGCGGGTGATAACCCGCGTCTCGTTGTAGTGGACGGCCCGATCGATATCCTCATAGACCAGCACGGAGCGCCCCACGTCCTCTCCCAGGAAATGAACCGCCCCTCGCTCGACGAAGTCCCCGGCCGCCCCGCCATACAATTGCAAGTCGCCTTCTTCACCGAACCGCTTGAAACGAATTCGCAAGGCAATGCCCTGTTCATGATAGGCCAGAGACAGCAGGTTGGGGTCTTGCGGCCATTCGATGAGCGCCCAGCTATCTTCCGGGTAGCGGAAGGAAAAGCCATAGTCGGCATTGTTATAGCTAATCCAGTTTGCGTTGGGCGTGGTTGCCGGAGTCGCCGATGGATCTGCGGCAGGAGTTACGGCTTCCAGATCGGTGTCAGTGACTTCCGTTGGCGCAGCCGTGGGTGATGCCGGCGGACTGGTCGGTGACGCGGGTTCCGGAGAAGCTGATGGCTCACTAACAACTGTCACGGCAGATTGCGCTGTTTGGTCAATAGGCTGCGACGTGCATTGACATAACGTCATTAGT
>DAOMSB010000136.1:0-6005 GCA_035446145.1 Promineifilum sp. (SeqCode)
CTTACTGGTTGAAACCCTCGTACTGCTTGGCATCCTGCTTGCTGGCGGGCTTGTTGGCGCCGGGGGTGAAGCCAGGCTCTTCGTTGGCGATGGCCACAACGGGCTGGTCAGCTTCGATGACGACGCTGCCGAATCCGTTCAACAGGGTGCTCGGCGTGCCGCTGACGACAGTGACGCCGGGAAGCGGGTTCGAAACACGATAGAGGTTGAAGCTCGCGTTCGCCTGAACGGGGTTCGAGTTCTTGAAGGTTACCGGTGCGCCGCCGCCATTCGGGTAGTAGGTCACGCGAATGTTGGTGGCGGCCGCGTTGCCGATGTTCTGAATCTGGACACCGGCGGTGTCACCCAGGAAGAACTCCTTGTACTGCGGCAGAACGACCTTGTTGGTCTTCGTGGCGGCATTATCCGGGAAGCAGGAGTAGGCGGTCACGCGGTTGGGATTCAGGGAGAAGGTTTCGTCGTTGACGATGACAGCGATGTTGCCACCGCCCATGCCTTCAACCACGGCCGAACCGAGGGAGCCCTTCGGCAGATCTTCCCACGTGAAGAAGGAAACGCCGGCATTGGGGTTCACAGGGCCTTTCTCGACGGTCTTGGTCTGGACGGAGCCTTGACCCAGATTGGTGTAGGAGTAGGTGACCTTAATCTTCTGCGCCGACGCGCCGACGTTCTGGACGTTGATACCCGTGTTCAGATTGTAGGCGTTGCTACGGGCCAGGGGGCAATAGGCCTTGGCCGCGAAGTCCTGGGGCGTGAAGGCGGTGTAGGCATGGAGATTGTTGCCAACGGCGACGTTGGTCTGGTACTCCAGGGCAGTGCCGGCCAGCGGGCGGGTGCCGACGGCCTTGGCGCTACCGTAGCTGCTGTTCGGCATGGCCGGCGATGTATCGGCCGGACCGACGACGACCATAGCGTACGGCTTGACGCCGGTGAACGACTTGGTGTAGGTGCTGGCGCCGACGCGAATCGTCACGGTGATGTCGTTGGTCTGGTCGCTGGCGTTCTGGACATAGAGCGCGGTCGACCGGCCAAAGAAGTTGTTCTTCATCAGCGGGAAGGCGATTTCGGTGGCGACATTGCTGCCGTCGGTACCACGATACAGACCTGCGGCGCGGCCGCCGGTACCGTCAAAATTGGTGGACATATTGACCACGTTGACGACCGCCGCGATGGGCTGGTCGGCGCTGACGACGGCGGAGCCGACGAAACCGGCCGGAAGCGCGGCACAGTCGATGGTCAGGAAGTTGGCCGATGCGCCGGGGCCGACGCTCTTGTTGCCGCAGGAAAACGACGTGCCGCTGCTGTTATAGGCCTGGAATGAGACCGAGGCAGTGCTCGTGCCGACGTTCTGGATCTGCTGGCCGGACCACCAGCCCGAACCGGGCAACTGGCTCTGCGCCGCCACAAGGCTGACGCTGACCAGTACGGCGACCAAGACAACCATTACTAACAGGATTTTCTTGAACATGTAATATCTCCTCACACAAGTTCGCTATGGTTAGCAGTTTACAATGGGAAGTATAGGTGCCCGCGGGAGGTAAATCAATCATCCTTTTGGAGTATTTAGGGGAGTAATTTCCGCGATTCAGGCCTTTTTGCCGTAAAATTCGCGCCAATAAGCCAAATCCTGGTCGGGAATGACCCCCAGCAGCCGGACTGCGCCCAGATAGACGATGATGCCGACGCCGATGGGGATGAGCAGGAAAAGATCGCGCAGCGGCAGCACGGCCAGGGCCATGAGCAGGGTGGCCAGGATGACCCGGAAGGAGAAGGGCTGCTTCGAGGGCATGATGGTAAAGTGGCAATAGGCGTAAAACAGCAGGTAGAGGGTCAGGCTGGAGATGAGACGGGCGATTGCCGCGCCATTGATGCCGATGGCGGGGATGAGCAGCAGGTTCAGGATGATGTTGAGCGCGGTCGTTAGGGCCATCATCCACGCTGCCTGACGCTGCTTGTTGTAGACGAGCAGCATTCGGGCGTGCGGCTCCACGAGAAACAGGAAGACGATGGCCCAGATGGTGATTTGCAGGACGGCCGCCGCCGGCGTGAAATCGGGGCCATAGATCAGCTCGATGACCGGCGCGGCCAGCAGGGTGAGACCGGCGGCCAGGGGCAGCACCAGCGCGGCGATGTACTTGTTCACCTTGTCGTAGAGGATGGTCAGTTTGTCGGGCGCTTCCCGATGGTAGCGGCTCATCAACGGGTAGAGCGCGGCCCGGATGGCGGCGGGCATGAGGTTGAACGCCAGCAGGATCGCCTGCGCCGCGGCATAATAACCCAATGACTCCTCGCCCAGCATGATCGAGATGATGAGGGCGTCAACCTGATAGTCGAGCAGGGCCAGGACGTGGATGACGAAGAAGCTGGGCAGCAGATGGCGACGCACGAACGGCGAGTCAAGCCGGGCAGGCAGGGTCTGGGGGACGTGGCGAAACAGCCGGAACAGGCCGGGAACAAACACGAGCAGGCTGATGAACCCGGCGGCAGGCACAACCCACACCAAATCGACAACCGACGCGCCGGAAAACAGCAGCCATAGCCCGATGCCCAATTTGAACGCCATGCTGACCGCTGCGGCCACGAGCAGGATTCCCAGCCGCTCGTGGGCCTCAAAGAGCGACTGGAAGATGGCGAAAGCCCCTTCGGGTATCGCCGCCAGAGCGATGATCAGGATGACCCGGGTGGTGTCGGGCGAATAGGGGTTGACCAGCCACAGACCCGCCAGCAGAAGAGCATAGGTGACAAGCGACAGGGAAACGCGCAACGCGAGGAAGTTAGCCAGATAATGGGCGCTCTCCGCGCGCCGGGGAGCGACTTCCCGCACCATCATCTCATGCAGGCCGAAGGCCGACAGCCCGAAGACGAAGGTGAACCAGGTCGTGCCCAGGCTGAACATGCCCGACTCGGCTGGCCCCAGCACGCGGCCGATGGCGATGAAGAGCAGCGCGGTGCCCGCCTTGGTCAGGATGTTGGCGGCAAAAGCGAACGCGGTGTTGCCGAGAAGGCGTCGGGCGGTGTTCATGGGCGGGGCATTATTCTTCATCAATCGAAGGCCGGCGGCCAGCGAACGACAAGCGCTGATTGTAGCAAGCGGGCGGGGCGACTGCCACATGCGAGAAAGGGAGAAGGGGGAGAAAGGGGGCGGGGGTGGATTGGCGTCAAATACCTATCATGCTATGATTGCGCCTGCGAAATTAACGACGGATATAACTATTCCTGTATGACGACCAGCAATAATCCCGCAGACACATGGCGGCCGACCACCAAGAACCGCCTCTATGATTTAGTGGCTCCTTTCGACGAGCTACTCCACAAGGCGGTCTATTGGCCGAAGTTCAACGAATGGTGCCGCACAAAGGCCGCGGGCGTGCCCGTGTTCCCCGACCGATTGGCCCAATATCAGTATGTGATCGACCGCTACGGCTTGGGCGGGCCGATCGATTTCCTCGAATTCGGCGTGTTTCGCGGCGAATCCATGCGTTGGTGGCTGGCCCATAACACCGATCCGGCTTCGCGCTTCATCGGCTTCGATACCTTCACCGGGCTGCCGGAGTCGTGGGTGGGTTTGCCGCCGGGCACCTTCTCGGCCGACGGCAAATTGCCGGAGTTCAACGATAGCCGCGCCTCGCTGGAGATTGGCCTGTTCCAGGAAACGCTCGTTGGCTTCCTGAAGCGCTACCCGCTGGAGCGACGCACCGTCATCCATCTTGACGCCGATCTCTACAGCGCCACCCTCTTCGTGCTCAGCACCTTGATGCCGCACATCAAGCCGGGCGACGTCGTCCTCTTTGATGAAATCGGTTCGGCCTATGGCGTCACGCACGAATTTCGCGCCCTGTGCGATATTGAATCGTCTTTCGGCTTGCGCTATCGGGTGCTGGCCGGCGCGGATCGGTTCGTGCGCGCGGCCATCGAGATCCAATAACCCCTCGGCTATTCCTTACCGCTTACGAAATACAGCCTCGATGTTGGAGATGATCAGGTCGTCGAACGTCCGGGTTTTGCTCTTGAAGCAGGTGGGGTAACGGGCGATCAGATCGACATGATCGGCATTGTAGATCTCATGGTAAGTCACGCGCTCCATTTGGCCTTCATAGCGCTGCCACAAGCTCCGATAGCGCGACAGCGGCCATTCATTCATCCATTCGTAGGGCTTTAGCGGGATGTCGTTGGCGGTCGCATAGGCGGTGAGCGTTTCTTTCGAGAACAGACATTCGACATAGGGCACGGTGATGGTCTCGAACTGGTGCGCCCCCTTGGGCGTGAGCCACAATGGGCCGAAGTCGATGTAGAGATAGCCGCCCGGCCGCAACACCCGCAACGTCTCGCGCAATACCAGCTCCGGGTCGGGGAAGTGCTCGAAGGAGTTGAACGAGAACACGAAGTCGAAGCTCTCGGCGGCGAAACCCAGATGCGCCGCGTCCATGGCGGCGAAGTGGGCGCCGCTATCGACGGCGCGCTGGTCCAGCCCTTCGACGCGAATGTCGATGCCCGTCGTCGCCACGCCCAGCTCGCGCAGCGCGTAGCAGGTCATCCCGTCCCACATGCCCAGATCGAGGAAGCGGCTGAACCGGTCGGAGTGGTGGACGAGGTTGAGCATGGCTTGCGCCCGTTCGCGGCCGCGGGCGACGATGCTTTCAGGGTCATAGCCATAATAGAGTGGCTCAAGCGGGTAAGCGCGTTGTAGCGCGTCGAGTTCGGCCGTCCCCAGCCAGGCAGGTGAGTCGCCGGCCTCTTCGAAGATGCGCCGCGCATGGCGAGCCTTCAGGCGACACCAGGCGGCCCAGGTGTTGACGAGGGGGGATTTGGGGATGATTCGTTTCGCCAGTTGGCGCATTTGCCGTTTGTAGGTCATGGAAGCTCTTCCGCGAATGGGTTATCAGGTGGATTCGATGGCGCGCTTCGCCTTTGGCGGCGTGGTGGCCCGGCCGGTGCGCCAGCCGATTATCAGCCCTGACCAATAAGCGCGCAACGCTTCATGTTTGCCCTGCACCAATAGCCGTGCGGTCATCTTGATCGCGCTGGCCAGCCGGAACGGGATGATGAGCAGCAGGCGCAGGCCGCGGCCGTGTTTGCGAAAATATCGGCCGCTGCTCTGGGCCATCCAGTAGCGTTCCATCGGGCTGTCGCGGCCGCCGCTGCTGGCGCTGACGTCATGGTACACATGAGCGGTGGGGCAAAGCCGCACGCGCCGGCCAGCCGCCTTCGCCCGGCGACAATAGTCCATATCTTCATAATAGAGAAAGAACCCCTCATCCAGCAGCCCCACTTCCTCAAGCACTTCGCGCCGGATGAGCAGCGCGCAAAAAGGGGCGAAATCGATGTCGCGCGGGCTGTCCCATTGTCCCGTGTCAATCTGGCCCCCGCCGCCTTCCTTTAGATCGAGGAAGACGTTGAGGTTGGCGCCCACAGTCCAGATGCGTTGCCGGTCGGCGGCGTAATAGATTTTGGCCGTCACCAGCCCGATGCCGGCCGCGCGCTCGATCTCGGCCACCAGCTTCGACAAAACGTCCGGCTCCAGCAGCGTGTCGTTGTTGAGCAGCAGAAAATAGCGGCCGTCGCCTGCTAACCCTTGGCGTAACCCGGCGTTATAGCCACCGGCAAAGCCCAGATTGCCGGGCAGCCGGAGCGTGGCGACGTCGGGGAAGCGGGCCGCGATTGCCTCGGCCAGCGGCGGCTCGCTGCCGTTATCGACCAGCAGGACGCGAAAGTCGGGGTAATCGAGCGCGGCCACCGTCGCCAGACAATCCAGCGTCTTGGCGAGCTGATTCCAGGCGACGATGAGGACGGTGACGGGCGGCATATCAGGGTTGTGTGGCAAAGCCGCTGTCGATGGCGCGGGCCGCTCCCCAGCAGTAGATGATCTTGGTCGCATAAACGACCGGCAGGCCGGCCCAATAGCGCCGGAGCGGCCGCTTGGCGTAGATTCCGGCGGTCACGCCGGCGGCGATGATGGGCGAAAACAGACGCCACCACCAGGCGTATTGCGCCCCATTGGGCGTTTT
>DAOMSB010000137.1:0-2931 GCA_035446145.1 Promineifilum sp. (SeqCode)
ACGATGAGGATGGTGTAGTTGTCCTTCAGCACCTGGATCAGCTCCTCGATGCGCAGTGTGGAGATGGGGTCAAGGGCGGAAGCGGGTTCGTCCATCAGGATGATCTCCGGGCGGATGGCGATGGCGCGGGCGATGCACAGCCGCTGCTGCTGGCCGCCGGAAAGGGACAGGCCGCTCTGATGCAGCTTGTCCTTCACCTCGTCCCACACGGCCGCGTCGCGCAGCGATCCCTCGACCAGCGCGTCCATGTCGGCCTTGCTGCCCTTGAAGCCGTTGATGCGCGCGCCCCAGGCCACATTCTCGTAAATGCTCTTGGGGAACGGGTTCGGCTTCTGGAAGACCATACCCACGCGGCGGCGCACTTCCACCGGGTCCACGTCGGGGTCGTAGATGTTCTTGCCGTGGAACAGCACCTCGCCCTCGGCGCGGGCGGCGGGAATGAGGTCGTTCATGCGGTTGAAGGCGCGCAGCACGGTGCTCTTGCCGCAGCCCGACGGGCCGATGAGGGCGGTGATCTGTCGCGGCCGAAATTGCAGGTTGATGTCCTTCACGGCGCGGAAACCGCCGTAGTAGATGTTGAGATCGCGGGCCTCGATGGCGTAATTATTGTTGGGATGAGTCATCTGAATCGTATCCTAGCCCAGCCGCCGGGCGTGGCGATTGCGCAGGTAAATGGCCCCGGCATTGAGCAGCAGGAGCAGCAGCAGCAGGGCCACGATGGTGGCCGCGGCCAGGTCGCGGAAGGTGTCCTGCGGCCGCGCCGTCCATTGGTAGATTTGCGACGGCAGGGTGGTGAATTTGGAGAACGGGCCGGTTGGGTCGGCGGTGATGTAGGTGGACGCGCCGACGACGACCAGCGGGGCCGTCTCGCCGATAATGCGCGACATGGACAGGATGACGCCGGTCAGGATGCCGCCGATGGCGTTGGGCAGCACGTGATGGCGCACCGTCTGCCAGCGCGTGGCCCCCAGCCCATAGCTCGCCTGCCGCAGCGAGGGCGGCACGGCGCGGATCGCTTCCTGGGCGCTGATGATGATGACCGGCAGCCCCAGCAGCCCCAACGTCAGACCGGCGGAGAGGATGGTGCGGCCGTTGGCCGTCGTGCCCGCCTCCACCGCGCCGAAGAGCGCGCCGCTGGTCAGCGGCTCCAGCGCGCGCACGAACACGGCCAGACCGAGCAGGCCATAGATGATCGACGGCACGCCGGCCAGATTATTGATGTTGGTCTGGATGATACCGGTCAGCCGGTTGCGTTTGTCGGCGTACTCCTCCAGCCAGATGGCGGCGGCCACGCCCAGCGGGAAGCCGAAGGCCACGGCGATGGCCACCACCCACAGCGTGCCCAGAATGGCCGTGCGAATGCCGGCGATTTCGGGGTAGCTCGATTGCGGGCTGGTGATGAACTCCCACCGCAGCCACGATTTGAAATAGACGTCGGCGTCGGGAAAACGCGCCGCCGCCTCGGCCAGAATCTCCTCCCGATTGAGGATTGATTCGATGGCGTTCCAGGTAGCCAATATTCGCGGCCGCACGACGTCGGCGCGGATGAGCTGCCGCAGGTTGCTCTCGTCGCGCGGGGCGAGGGTGCAGGCCCCCGGCGGCGCGGCCGAGGCGCAGGCGGCGGCCAGCTTGTCGGGATCGTCGCAGACGAAGCGGTCGGCATGGAAACGCTGCTCGCGCTCCACAGCCCGGCAGCGGCCGGCCGACACGTTGGCGGCATAGAGGGTGACGAGGTCGTCATAGGCCAGGTCGTCGAGCGATTCCGTCGCGCCGCCGGGGTCGTAGGCCAGCAGCAGCCCGCGCTCCGGCATCTCGCTCTGCTCGGCCACCAGCCCCATCGTGTCGTTGAGGATTTTGACCAGCAAAATCGAGAGGATGAGAATGGCGATGGCGGTGGAGCCGATGAAGATCGCCCGCCAGACGCGCCCAAGCCGCCGCCGCTTGTGGACGGCGCGGTTGGCTTCCTCGCCTTCGGGGAACAGATCGGCCCGAACCCGGTCGGCGATGGTCTCCCGGCCGATCATTCGTACACCTCGCGGAAGCGGCGCACGATTCGGCCGCTGATGACGTTGAGGATGAGGGTCAGGGCGAACACGACAAGGCCGACGGCGAAGATGCTCCGGTAGTCGATGGAGCCATAGCTGAGGTCGCCGCCGCTGATGCGTACCATGTAGCCGGTCATCGTTTCGGCCGACTGGAACGGGTTGAGGGTGAGGTTCGGCCCGGCCCCGGCGGCCAGGGCGACGATCATCGTCTCGCCCACGGCGCGCGAGGCGGCCACAACCAGCGCGGCCGAGATGCCCGACAGCGCCGCCGGCAGCACCACCCGCAAGCTGGTCTCCATGCGCGTCGCGCCGAGGCCATAGGCTGCCTGCCGCAAGGAGTCGGGCACGGCGTGGAGCGCGTCCTCGCTGAGGCCGGCGATGAGCGGCACGATCAGGATGCCGACGACGATTCCGGCCGAGGCCATGTTGTAGATCTTCACGACGTCGTCGCCGAAGATGGAGCGCAGCAGCGGCGTGACGAAGGTGAGGGCAAAATAGCCCAGCACCACAGTGGGGATGCCGGCCAATATCTCCAGCACGGGCTTCAGCGTGGCCCGGAAGCGGGGCGAGGCGTATTCGCTCAGGTAGATGGCGGTGAACAGGCCAAGCGGCACGCCGACGAGCATGGCGATGGCGCTGATGACCAGCGTGGCCGTCAGCAGCGGCCGAACGCCGAATTCGCCCGTTTGCGGCTGCCAGATGGTGTGGGTCAGGAATTCGACCAGCGTGACTTCGGGCAGCAGGAAGAAGTCGACGGCATCGCGCACGAGGACGGCGACGATGCCGATTGTGGTGAGGATGGAGATGACCCCCGCGGCGAATAATAGTCCTTCGATGATCGCTTCGCCCGCGCGGGGGCGCTTTCTCAGTTGGGCGGCGATGTCGG
>DAOMSB010000137.1:3031-5988 GCA_035446145.1 Promineifilum sp. (SeqCode)
GCGGGGAAGTAGCCGACGTCGATGATCTCCTCATTGACGTAGGTCAGATAGAAGTTGATGAAATCGGCCACCTGCGGCTTGGCCTGCATAATGCCGCCGTCGCTGTAGATGTAGAGCGGGCGGGCGAGCGGGTAGCTGCCGTCCTCGACCGATTCGGCCGTCGGCTCCACGCCCTCGACATTGATAATCCGCAGCCGGTCGGCGTTCTCCAGATAGTAGGCGTAGCCGAAGTAGCCAATGGCGTAGATATCGCCCTCGACGCCCTGCACCAGCACGTTGTCGTCCTCGCTAAACTGGGTGTTGCGCGCGGCCAGGATAGGGGCGCTGTCCTCGTCGAAGACGGCCTCGACGAAGTAGTCGAATGTGCCGCTGTCGGTGCCGGGGCTATAGCGGGCGATTGGCTCGGCCGGGAAGGACGGGTCGACGTCGGCCCAGGTCTCGGCCGTGCTGAAGGCCAGCGCCAGTTGTTCCAGCGTCAGGTTCTGGGCGAATTCGTTGGCCGGGTTCACGACCACGGCCAGGGCGTCGGTGCCCACGCGGAACTCCAGCGGGGTGCGGCCGATGGCCGCGCACGAGGCGATCTCTTCGTCCTTGATCGCCCGGCTGGCGTTGGCGATGTCGGTCTCGCCGGCCACACAGAAGCGCTCGAAGCCCGCGCCGGTGCCGATGCTGTCGATGGTGACCTGCCCGGCGAACCCTTCATATTCATAGCGCTCGACGATGCGCTCGGTCAATGGGAAGACGGTGGAGCTGCCGGCGGTGACGATGTCGCCGCTGACAGCCAGCGGGTCGGGCATTGGCAAGCCGTCGGTTGTTTGGTCGGCGACGGCCGCTTCAACGGTGGGCGCGACTTGCTCCACGGCCGCCTGAACGGTGGGGGCAACCTGGGCCGGGGTTGCGCCGGTGCCGCCGCAGGCGACGGCCGCCAGGCTGATTGTCATCAATAGTCCGATGACGGTGAACCGCATGTATATCTTCTCGTTGTGTTTCATGTGTTTTAACATGAACGCGAGGATAGCACACGACTGTTAAGGCGGAAGCCGCGTGCGGTTAAGATCGGGCTAAGGTTCGGTTAACGGGAGGTTAAGGGGAGTGGCGAGCGGACTTTATAGAAACCGTTTATAGAAACCGGGTTTCTCGGAAGAAACCCGGTTTCTATCGGTGTTCTATCGGTGTTCTATCGGTGTGCTTTTACGGGCGGAGCACGACGGGCAGCAGGATGGCCTCGCCGCCGGGTTCGCCGGTGGCGGTCGCTGTGGGCGAGGGGCCGGCCGTGCTGGTGGCCGTCGGCGTGACGGTGGGTCGCTGAGTGGTGGCGGTCGGCGTGGGCGAGGGGCCGGCCGTGCCGGTGGCGGTCGCTGTGGGCGAGGGGCCGGCCGTGCCGGTAGCGGTTGGGGTCAGCGAAGGCTTCGGCGTGATCACCACAGTGGTGGCGGTGGCGGTTGGCGTCCGCGTGGGCGTCACCAATGGCGTGGCTGTGGCCGTCGGCGTCTCGATTGGCCCGCCGGACGAGAACTCATAGGCGCCGATGTCGCATTCGTTGGCCGAGGCCGCCCCGTTGCCGTTGACGTTGCGCGGCTGGCTGCGCTGATCCAGTCCGTTGACCGGATCGGCGGCGCAGGCGGCCGACGGTCCCTTGTCGATGGCCGGACTGTTCGCGGGCAGCGCGTGGGTCAGCGTCTGCCCGGTGTTGTCGGCCAGCGGCCCCACAATGGCCGCCAGCCCCACCGCGGGCACCACGTCGGTGGCCCCGGCGGCGAACCCGGCCAGCCCGGCATTGCCGCCGGCGCCGAACAGGTTATGGCTGTCGGCCGTCACTGTGCCGGCCGTCCGGTTCACCTCGCGGCCGACGGGGGCTGTGTTGCCGGCCAGCAGCGTCCGTTGCAGCGTCAGCGACCCGCCGATCACTTGCGCGCCGCCGCCTGCTTCGCCCGCCGAGTTGCCGGTGACGGTCGAATTGACCAGCGTCGCCGTGCCGCGCGAATACAGACCACCGCCGGTAGCCCCGGCCGAGTTGCCGCTCAGCGTGCTGTTGACCACCAGCAGGGGCGTCGCGCTGTCGACCTGGATCGCGCCGCCGTTCATATTGGCCGAGTTACCGCTCAGGGTGCTGCTTTTGATCGCCAGCGAGCCGCCACCGACGAATGCGCCGCCGCCATACTCGGCTTCGTTGCCGGTGATGCTCACCCGGTTAATCGTGCCGGTGACGTCCATGAAATAGAATCCGCCGCCGTAGGAGTAATCCCCTTTGCCGCTGTTGTTGGTGATCGTACTGTCGGTTAGCGACAGGTCGGAGTAATTGATCATCATCCCGCTGCCTGTCATCGCCCGGTTGCCATCGATAGATACATTGCTGATGGTGACTATGGCGTTGTTGAGGTAAAGCCCACCGCCCGTGCCATAGCCATCCGCCTTATTATCGCTAATGGTGCTGTCGACGATGGTGATCGAGCCGTAGCCGGCGTAGACGCCGCCACCGCCGTAGGATGAATTGTTGCTGATGGTCGAATCGCTGATCGTCAGGTCGGTGTAGGCGGCGAAGACGCCGCCGCCGTTGCCGTCGGTCCCGTTGCCGGTGATGGTGCAGTTGTTGAGCGTCAGCTTGGCCTGATAGGCGTAGACCGCCCCACCCTGATAGTAGGCGTTTTTGCCGTTGGTCAAGGTCAGGTCATTGAGCGTCAGATTAGGGACATTCCCTTCACTGTAGGGCGCGGCGGTGAAGAAGCGCATGTCCTTTTTGCCCGTGCGGTTAATGGTCGAGCCGTTGCCCTCGACAGTGATTGTCGAGGTGATGACGGGCAGCGCCGTGTAGCCATAGGAATAATCGGCCATGATTTTGCTGACGCTGAACAGGCCGCCGGCCGGTAACTGGATGACGTCGGCTCCGGCGGGGTCGCCGGGGGCGCAGTCCGTGTTGTCGGCCACGCCGTCGGTGGTGTCGTTGGCGTTGTTGATCG
>DAOMSB010000138.1:0-5943 GCA_035446145.1 Promineifilum sp. (SeqCode)
CCGGCGTTTGGGCGTCAAGCGACAGCAGGAAATCGCGAAAGAGGGGGGAGAAGAGGGTGCCCTGATCCTGTTCCTCATTGATTCGAATCAACCCATACTTCTCCAGCCAGCTCAGGTGGCTCCGCGCTTCGCCCTCATCAAACCGCGACAGCGCAACCGAAGAACCGGCGCGCGCCATCTCAAGCAGCAACGCCTGCCGCTCCGGCGACATCCAATCATAATAGACGCTGAAAACGCGGCTAAACTCCTGGCTCAAACTCGCGCGCCAGATGGCGAGCACGGAGCCTTCCAACGGCCGATCGGGAGACGACAGTATCCTCAGGCGATCGCGCAGTTCCCAAAGTGTCTGGCCGCCAACCAGCAATAAATAAGGGAACCCGCCCGAATACAGGATCAGTTGTTCGATATCATTTGGAGGCAGCTTCTCTTTGGCGCCGTCCAGAATGTTGTCCATCAGGGCTTTGACCTCACCGGGCGACAAATTGGCAACCTGGCGCATGGTCAGGCGCTTGAAGAGGGGCGACATGATCTTTCTGGCTTCGGGGTTCACATCTTCCAGCAGCCTTTCCGTGGCGCAGATGAGCGACAGGTATTGGCGCCAGGCGGTGATGCGTTTGGCCTCATTGGGAGTCAGAGCGCCGAAGGCCCAATCGCTGTCAAAATCATCGAGCACCATGACGACCCGAATTCCGGCATCGCGCATCGCCAGCAGATGGGATTCAAGCAGGTCAAGCGCTTGCTCAATATCGTTGGAATCCGGCCCGGCCAGGTCGCCAAGCTCGGGCAAGGGATTTTGGACAAACGCCTCGTCAATCGTCGGCAACCACGCGCTGTAGCCCCGAAACCGGCGGGTATATTCTTTATAAATAAGGGCTATCGGATGAATGGACTTGATCCAGCCGGATACATAAAAGGTGAACACGCGCTGTGGTTGATCGCGATAGGGTTCCAGAAACTGATCGTGCAGTGGACTGAGGAAGCCGTCGCCGGCTATCCGGCGCAGCAAAGGGCTTTTGCCCACATTGGGCATGCCGTGCAGTTGGCGACCTTCGTATTCGTCCTGAGAGATGACGCCCGCGAGTTCGGCGAGCAGTTTCCTGTGACCGACGGTCAGAAACGCGCCGGTGGCAAGAAGTTCTGTGAACGGGTTTAAAAGTGGATTCCCATACATCGTGATTAACCTCCGGGATACAGGTCAGGGTTTGGGGGTGTATCCAATAAATCCAGGCTCCACGTGTGATTGGCCGGATCGTTGATCCAGCGTCGCAGCAGGTGATGGATGAGCTGGACAGGCAAGGAGACGACCCGGTCGCCAAATTCGTTCGGCGTGACGGTGAACACGCCGATCTTCTCCAGATAGGTCAACTCCTGATGCAGCGTAACCTCATCCATCAGGTGACGGCGATTGACCAGCGCGTCGCTGACGGCCGACAAGGCAAGGCGGCCGCCAACGGGGATCCCGGCGGCCAGACAGAGGGCGATCCGGTGTCGCGTCGGGGTCGTGAGCAATGGTTTGGTGTAATGATCCAGCATCGCCGGGCGGCCGAGCAGGAGCTGGGTGGTCCAGATGAGGTCGTTGTCGGTGATGACCCGGCGATTTCCACGCCCCAGCCGTTCCAGCAACTCCCCACCGATCAGATGGATGATATAGGGGTTGCCGGCGGCCAGGTCGAGGACACGCGCGGGAATGTCCGGAGAGTCGGGCAATGCAGCGGTGAAACGATAGTCCCGCTCGATGATCGGGTTGACGATGAGCTGTCGGGCATACAGGTTATCAAGCGGATCGACGTGGACGCGCGGCGCAACCAGCAGACGGGAGAACATCCCTTCATAGCGAGGGTCTTCGAGATGGGCATCCTGCGCGATGAGCAGCCAGCGTATTTTTTGGGCATGGCCGCGAATCAAGCCCCAGAGCCTGTCGGGCAAGGTGAAGCGCGAGCCGTGTTCGGCGAGGCGATCGAATTGCCCGTCGAATTCGTCGAGGATGATCAACAGGCGAGCCTCGCCCAGCACAGATTCCGTCTCAATCAGTTGCCGATCGAGCCAGAGGATGGGATCCGTATCGGGCGGCCGTTTGACATGACAAAAATCCAGCCGCCCGCCGATGCGCTGGGTAAGCAGATCGGCCACGGCGGCCGGGTCCTCAAGGCGAACGCTGGAGAAATCGATGTTGAGCGGGATGGTCCGGGCGGCCGAACGCGAGAGAGATGCGTTTTGTTCGGCCAATCCGTTGGCCAGCCGCGCGGCGACGGACGATTTGCCGATACGCTGCTGGCCGTGGAGCAGTTTAACCGGCGAAGACGGATGGGGGTCGCCGGCCCAATCCAGCAGCTCTCTCAGGATCATGTCGCGATTATAGAAGCGCCAGTCGCTGACCTGATCGAGTGTGAAGGGGTTATCCAGCTCACGCGATCGATCTTCCCGCTGGACCGGGCTTCGGCGGGCGCTGTCATGGGGGCTATACGTCACCTCGAACCCGGCCTCCACCAACATGAGGGCCAGGTCGGAACACAGTTGGGGCAGCTTGACCGCGACGATCAGTTGTATGTCGGCCCGCTGCTTCTCGCTTACCGACGCCTTGACCTGGTAGAGGTAGGTATAGGGGGTGTCGTAGACCAGCGCCAGCAGGCGGTCGAGCAAGCCGTCTTCGTCGTCGCAGCCGATTTTGAACTGATAGAGCGGCCAACGGTCGCTGTGGTTCTCATCCCACGCCAGGTCGACCATATCGGCCGCGGATGAGATGGCCGGGCAACCGGGCCGGTGGATGATGATCATATCGCCATTATAGATGTAACGACGATAGGCACAGATGGTGTCCATCGGGGTCGGGCGGCAGGTCGGGCACAAGGCGATGTCGGCCACGCGCCGGCGGAGCGGCTGGCCACCGGGCATGCTCAGGGAAGGGATGATCCCCTCCGAGAGCAGCCGTTGGGCCAGATCGCGGGTCAATCGGGGATGCTTGACCAGCAGTTCATACAGGGTGGCCCGGCTATCCAGCCGGCGACGGGCCACTACCCGATCCAGAAAATGATCGATTTCGGCCGAAGCGGGGATGGGCAGCTTATAGAGCTTCCCGTCTCGCTCGGCGCGGCGACGGTCGGCGTCGCGGCGATAGATGTCGATCCAGCGGATCAGCTCCGCCATGAAATTGCTCCGGCCGGCATGGACCTGGGCGGCCCGTCGCCGCAACTCGGTGCGAATATTGGTGCGCGCGCGCTCCCAGGTGACATATTCCTGCCATGAGAAGTCGGGCCCGGCGGCCAGCGGATCGTAGGCGATGCGAACGAGATCGCCGTTTCTCAGCTCGGTCTCCAGCGGTTTCGTGGTCTCGTTGACCTCAATGCGCGTCGCCTGATGGCCCAGCTGGGTATGGATGCGATAGGCGAAGTCCAGAAGGCGGCTGCCTTTGTCCAGCAGGACAATCTCGCCCTCGGGCGTGAAGCAATAGATGGGGTCGGGACCGCTATTCAGGTCATGGGTGCGAATGTAGGGGAGGATATTTTCCCCGATTGAGCGTTCAAGCGATCGGGAGAGGCGCTTGAGCGAGCGGCTCAGCCCCAGACTCGTCCGTTGGGTGCCGCTCTCGTAACTCATCGCCCCCCAATCGTTGAGATCGTGCATTGAGTCGGTCAGGATATGCCAGCGAATGAGCGCCCCTTTGCTCCCGGCGGGCCATTGGCAGATGGCCTGCAGACCGCGATAGCCATTGTTTTGCGGCCGCGCGATGTAGTCGTCGAAGTTGCGGAAGCGGTTGTTGTCGCCTGGCCGGATGGGCGGGGTGACGCGGTGTACCACGCCAAGGGCGCGATAGCAATCGGATTCGGTGGCGCAAAAGAGACGCAAATGAAGTTGCGGCAATTGCTGCAACCATTCCTCCAGGGTAAAACGACGGGATTGGGCATAATGCAGCGTGATGCCGGGCATCATCGACATCAACTCGAGCCGCGGCCGGCCGGCCGGGGCGAACTCATCATCGAGGGCTTCGCTCAACCGGCGATTAAGGCGGTTCAACGCACGCATGCGGCTTTCGATGTCGAATCGGCCGGGCGTCAGGAAACTATCACCGTCGTCGCCGCTCCACCTTTGCTGTTCGCTAATAATCTGCTGCTCCAGCAAATCAGCGTCGAGGTTGGTCGCCCAGGGAATGCCGATCTTTTCCGCGGCGATGGCGTATTTGCCGGGCTGAATTTGACGAATGCTTTCCTCGATCCAGACATGACGCAAGCGCCACAGGCTGAGCATTCCGGCCACGTGGACGTAGGCTTCACTGGTTTGCCGGGCGGTGTGGGCTTCGGGATCATCATGCCCGAAAAACAGCCGCGCGTGGTGGGCGGCCAGCAGCCGCAGGACGTGGCTCAGGTCGGGCCAGTCGCAGTAGACGGCGCGAAAGAGGCGGCGACGCAGCAGAAGGGAGTCGGCCGAATCGCCGCGCAGGTAGGCCGCGGCCCATTGGGTGGTTTCGGCGGCCAGGATTGGGGCGGCGGGAGAGAGGTCGGCGGGCGGGGCAATATGGGGCAGCCCCAGCAGCAACGCCGCGTCCAGGTCGTCGGGCGACAGCCGCCAGTTGAGCCGCATGCGCTCGCGCAGGGCGGGCCAGGTCAGCATGAAAGCCCTACCCCCATTCGAGGCGACGTCGCCATTGAGTCGTTCGATGGTGGGGCGGCCGCTGCCTCCACCCGCTTGCTGTCCATATTGATTTTGTTCCGGTTGACCGAGTGATGCGTCGCTGGATTGAATTGCGGCCGATTTCGACGTTGGCCGCACTGCCCCGTTCCCAACAGAGCCTGTCTCCATGGCGGTTGAAGACAGTACTCATTCTATACTAATCTTTCCGGAATGTCAATGACCCGGCAATATTCATTCATTTATTTCTTCAATGTTTCCAATCAGTGAACTATCGGTGACCATTTGGTTTCCAAAACCGGACATATTGGAGAGGCTCGCAGCCGGGATGGCATTTTCGCTATCCACCAGGACGATCCACTAGCCAATTCTTCCTATTAAGGGGTATCCCCTATTGACTTTTACCCTGACGATCCGTTATGATTCTTATCAGTTAGAAAGAAAGGAAATATCTTTCCTAAGCGTCTGGAAAGGTTCATCGCTCTCTTCATCACACCCTCGCCAATTCAACGCCTTAACAATCTGAGTGAGTTGGACGATTGGGATTTGTCGCGGCAAGGGTTCGCGACGCGCCAATCGACCTCACAAGGCCCCGGCTTTCCAGTCGGCCGGGGCCACCTTTCTCTTTACAGGCGCGGCCGAGGGGTCGATGGCCCGCTCGAGCCGCACAGCGCGTGACGGTGTAGAGATGAAAGCGTGAAGATGGCCGATGGCCGTCGAATGTCCACCGCACAAAAGGCATTGGGAGGTGCCAGGCGATGAACAGCGAATTTGGGAGGTTTGTTCTGGTGTTCTTGTTCACATGGGCAATGCTCATGACGGGGTTGGTGTTGATCCTGTGGGCCACGCGCCCGACAGCCCAACCGCCGGTGATCATCGCCCAGGCTCAGCCGCAGGATGAGATGGGTTGCAGCTTGTTTCTGATTCTGCTGTTGGTGGCGTTGATCGCTCTGCTGGTGTTCATGGTTCTGTCGAATCTGTAGCATTCCTGACGGCCGCCGCTTCGCGCGGGGCGGCGGCCGATTGATCAAATGAGCGTGTGTTCGGGGAGGACACATCTCAGGCATAAGGCGCAGGCGAGGGGAGCCTGCGCTTTATTCATGGAAGGGACGACCGGCGACCGGCCGCTGGAGCGCGCTCGTCACTCGTCGCTCGTCACTCGTCACTCGTCACTCGTTTGCCCCTCTCCCCCAATTCGACTAAAATCCCGTCTTGTCGTTAGTGCAATTTGACAGTTGTGCATTCCGGTGGGGGGTGTTGGCTGTGCGGCCGCTCCGCCATCGTATCATTTTAAATTTCGACCGGGGAACCGGGTTTCTT
>DAOMSB010000139.1:0-5900 GCA_035446145.1 Promineifilum sp. (SeqCode)
CTCAGCTTGGCGAGTAGCCAGTTCAACTGCTGAATATCCGTCACTTCGGCGATCAGATAAACGGTCATGATATTATCCGACGTGACCAATTTCGTTCTGGGCACGTTTATTTTTTGCCCCCGCAGCGTGGAGACCAAATCCTCAATCAGAGAGCCTCGGCGATAGGCGGTGACGACGATGGGGATTGGATAACGTTCATCGCCTGCTCCCCAATCCACTTCAATGAGTCTTTCCTTATCCGGAATACCCTTGAGTTGGTCGCAGGCCTGGGAATGGATCGTCACCCCTTGCCCACGGGTGATATAGCCGATGATCGGATCGGGGGGGATGGGATTGCAGCAACCGGCGAAGCGAGTGTAGAGTCCCTCGACCCCGCGCACAGTCAAGCCCTTGCGTTTGGGTGAAGGTGGCTTGAATAATGGCAATAGCTCTTCGTCTTCGACCCGCAAAGCCTGCTGCATAAGGGCGATGGCCCCCGTGATTTTCGCCGTTTGAATATCGCCAAAGCCGACCTTGGAAAGGAACTCATCAATATCATCGAACTTTAGCGCTCGGCCGATGTCCTCAACCGTGAAGACGTCGGTCAGGCCCAATCGTTTCAGCTCTCGCTGAATAACTTCCCGGCCCTGCGCAATGTTTTGCTCGCGCTCCTGCTGGCGGAACCATTGGCGGATCTTGCTGCGCGTTCGTGCGCTGCCTGTATATCCGAGGCTGGGGTTCATCCAGTCGCGGTTTGGGCCGCCGCGGTTGCCTTTGACGATCTCTACTTTGTCTCCGGATTGCAGTTGGTAATCCAGGCCGACAAGCTTGTCGTTGACTTTTGCTCCTCGACAGATGTGTCCCAACCCGGTGTGGATTTGATAGGCATAGTCAATGGGCGTTGAGCCGGCGGGCAGGTCGATCACTTGTCCGGTCGGGGAATAGACGTGGATACGCTCCTCAGGCTTGCCGACGTCCACGATCCCCTCACCTTCTTCCTCGTCCTCCTGAAGAGATACGAGCAGGTCGCGGAGATTCTGGATTTGGCGCTGGGCCGACGTGCTGACCTTTGTATTCTGTTCCTTGTAGGCCCAATGAGCCGCGATACCGCGTTCGGCCTCTTCGTGCATACGAACTGTGCGGATTTGCACTTCCAGCTTTTGACCGGATTCGGAATCAATTACGGCCGTATGCAACGACTTGTAGCCGTTTGCTTTGGGCGAGCCGATATAATCATCAAACTCGCCGCGGATTGGTTGCCATAGGCTATGGACGGCGCCCAGAACCTGGTAGCAAAGGTCTCGCTCCAGATCGTCCCGTTCTTTCCGCAGTTTGGTGCCCTGGCGCTTTTCGCTGCTTAGGTCTGAATCAGACGGTTCGATGATGACGCGCAAGGCCTGGATGTCGTAGATTTGACTGAAATCCAGCTCCTTGCGTTTCATTTTCCGATAGATGGAATAAATGTGCTTCGGCCGCCCGGTGACGGCCACTTTAAGGCCCATTTCCTCCAGTCGCCGGCGCAGACGAGCCGCCGCGCGATTGACCTTGATGGCGCGAATATCCTGCCTTTCATCAAGCCGGCGGGCGATCTCCCGATATCGTTCCGGTTCCAGATAGCGAAAGGAGAGGTCTTCCAGCTGGGATTTCAGATGCCAGATGCCCAGGCGGTTTGCCAGGGGAGCATAGATGTTCATGGCCTCGAAGGCCACTTCGTGCTGTGTCGCCGCAGATAGGCTGCTGACATGCCGAAGGTCTTGCAGACAGTCGACCATCCGAATCACGATAATGCGAATATCGCCCTCGATGATTGTCAGGAGCGCTTTTCGGATCGCCTCCAGGGTGTCCCTGTCCAGGTTGGAATCGAGATCGGCTCCCATGGCGATGCGTTTCCGGCTGGCCTGCCGGGAATAATCGTCGATTGTCTTCGCGCCCTTAATCAGGGTAGTTACTTCGCGGCCGAGACGTTTTTCCAGGTCGCGCTCGGTGAGCTTCGTAAATGACTGGAGTGCATCATGGAGCAAGGCAGCGATGATGGTATCGATATCTCCGATGCCCAACTCAGACAGAGCCATGGCTACACCCCGGCCATGTTCCAGGTAGGTTTCACCCGACGGTCGCTTCTCCTCGCCGTAGGCACGCACGGCGAATTGCAGCGCGTCGTTCAGACGCGTTCTATCGCTCTCATTTTCCTGGCTTGCGAGAAGATTCTTGAAAAAATCTCCTCGAACAGGTTCGACAGCCTGAATCATGCGACGTATTTTCAGCGCACCGATTGCTCGCGCAACCGGACATATAGGCCTTATGGCTTTTCTCGATAGATGATCGCTTGGAAACCGCCGATCGGTGGCGATCGATTGCCGGTGATGAGACGGATGTCATGATCTCCCGGCGGCCGGTTGGCGGTATTCATTAGCCCCGGCTCCTGGTTGAGCACGTGGCCGGTGGATGATTAGGCGGCTGCCGCGCCGGACTCCAAATCGTCGGCGAGTTTATCCGCTTTTTCCTTGCCCGCGTCCAGAACAATGCGAACCTGATCCTGTACTTGTTCGGTCAAATTCTGGGCCCGATTTCTTGTGTCGCCGATGAACGTATTTGTCTTGTCGCGATATTCACGAGCATACGAATCGGCTGAGCTTCGCAGATCCTGGCTGGTCGAGAATATTTGCTGCCGGGTGTTCTCGCCGGATTGGGGGGCGAGAATAAGAGCTGTTGCCGCGCCCACTAATGCTCCAATGACAAAACCGGCGAGGAAGGAGCCGAGTTCGCTTTCGTTATTATCCATTTCAATTTCTCCTAAAACTGCTATTTACCCAGGTTTCGTCGTGGGTCACCAAAAAGGGTCTGGACGCCGCGCCGCACGCCCGCCATGTAGCTGCTGGCGGTGGTTACCGGGCGCATTACATTGTCGCTCATAAAAGCCGTGGTCCCGCGGATGGTGCCCAACGTGTCGTTTGTCTTCAGAAGGATCGGCTTCAGTTCGAATTCAAGCATGTTGATCAGGCGGATGATGCTGATCAGCAGCAGGATCAGGACGATGCCGGAGAGGCAGGACATGATGCCCAGCGCAATGATAAAAATATCCCGGACGATGACGATCGTATCAGCAAAATTGATCGCCAGATAGGCCAGGAGTGCAGCAAAAGCCACCCCCACGACCAACAGGACAATTACGCCAATGACGATATACCTGATTGGGACCAATGGTTCATGGCCGGTTTCATCAACGGTTATAGGCGAGGCCGGATATGGTGTTTCATTCATCGGATAAACCCCAACTTACAAGTATATCAGGAATCCATAACGGTCTCAATTGTGCTCATGAATCCTGGCCCACCAGCCACCAGGCGGCCAGAAGCGCCCCCCAGGCCCCGATACTCGCGGGGACGAGATGGATCTTGCCCAGCTTTAATAGCTCAAGGTTAAAAAAGTCCCCGATGAACTGCCCGACAAAGAAACCCACCCAGGCCGCGAGGAGATAGACCAGGATTCGCCTGATTGGTCCGCCGAAAACCAGGTGAAACAGGCCGCCATAAATGGTGGCCAACAAAAAGCCCAATACCAATCCCGACGCTGAACCTGGAATGGTTATCATCCGCGTATGCCCTCCGCAATGCCGGATATGAGATGACCTTCTTCTTCACGCGCGTCATCGTTGATGATCAAGCCGCCACCAAGGCACACCGACCCATCATAGAAAACGGCCGCCTGCCCCGGTGTGACGCCGAACGCCGGCTCGTCGAATCGCACATGGGCTCGCTCGCCACCCAGCGGCGTCACGGTTGCCGGGATAGGCGCAGCCTTGTATCTGATCTTCACCTGGGCTGTAATGGGAGATGTTGGGATGATGCCGCTGATCCAGTTCACCCCTTCGGCCACGAGTTCGCGCGCGCCCAAAGAGTCGCGCGGCCCCACGATGAGCGCATTACGCGCTGTGTCTTTTCGCAGGACGAATAGAGGTTCGGCCGCGGCGATCCCCAGGCCTTTGCGCTGACCGATGGTGTAGAAAGGCAAGCCCTGATGCCGGCCCAACTCGTGGCCGTCCAGATCGAGAATGGGGCCGGGTTGGTGAATTTGAATGCTGTTGTCGCGAATGAACCGGCGATAATCGCCATCGCTCAGAAAGCACAGATCCTGGCTTTCTCGCTTCGATGCGACAGAAAGGCCGAACCGGCGGGCAATCTCGCGCACTTCATCTTTGGTGTAGCTGCTAATGGGGAATAGTACGTGAGCCAACTGATCCTGGCGAAGCGTGTGCAACACGTAGGATTGATCCTTGTTCAAGTCCAGCCCTTGCATAAGGACGTAGCCATTCGACGTGGATTCTATCCGCGCATAATGGCCGGTTGCCAGAAAGTCGGCATCCATGGCCAATGCCCGTTCAAGCAGATAGGTGAACCGGATCTGGCGATTGCATTCGACGCACGGGTTAGGCGTCCTGCCGGCTTCGTGTTCGTCCAGGAAAAACTGGACGATGGCTTGCCGAAACTGTTGGCGCACATCGGCGACGTAGAAGGGGATACCCAGTTTGTCGGCCACGCGCCGGGCGTCAGCCATTTGATCCGGCGTGCAACAGCGATTGGTTGCGGTAGCCGGGCCGACGCTCGCCTCGCTCCACAGACGCATCATCATGCCGATGACTTCGTAACCCTGCTCGACGAGCAATGCGGCCGCGACTGAACTATCGACCCCCCCGCTCATGGCGACGACGACTCGGCCTTTATCAGTCTGGTTGGGGGTGGATGTCAGGATGCTCATATTCAATAAGCCGTCACGAAGGCGGCTTCCAGAGCGGCCAGATCCCGCGCTATGGCAGTCAGCGTCTTCACCGTGTATTCGATCTCGCCTGCCGTGTTGTGGATGCCGAGCGTCAGGCGCAGGCCGCCCTTTGTCCATTCGGGGCCTAGCCCCAATGCCTCAAGAACGGCCGACGGCTTGGGATCGCCGCTGCTACATGCCGAGCCGCTGCTGGCGGCAATGCCGGCCACGTCGAGATGGATGAGCAAGTCGTTGCCGCTCAGGCCTCTAAAAGCAAAGCTCGCATGATGGGGCAGACGCTCGGCCGGATGTCCGGTTACGATGCACAGGTCGGGGAGGGCGGCGGGTAATTCGGTTAGCAATCTGTTGCGCAGCGGTATCACGTGGTCGCGTCGTTGGTCCAGTTCCGTGGCGGCGAGGCTCAACGCTTCGGCCGCGCCGACGATTAGTGGCACGTTAAGCGTTCCCGCGCGCAGTCCGCCTTCATGGCCGCCGCCTGATTGGGAGGTGATGATCTCCGTTCCGGGACGCACGACCAGGATGCCCACTCCCTTCGGCCCGTAGAACTTGTGCGGCGCGATGGTCATCAAGTCGATCGGTTCCGAGGCCAGGCCCCACTTTCGTGAGGCGATGAGCTGCACTGCGTCGGTGTGGAAGAGGATGCCGTGCGAACGTGCCAGCGCGCCGATTTCCTGCCATGGCTGGATGCTGCCGACCTCATTGTTGGCGGCCATTACGGAGATGAGCGCCGTGTCGGGCCGGATTGCGGCTTCCACGTCGGCCAATCGTACTCGGCCAAATTCGTCCACGGGAAGAATGGTCAAATCGAAACCAAAGTAATCGCGCAATTGCCGCGCCGTTGCCAACACCGCGCTATGCTCGATCGCGCTGGTGATCAGGTGATTTCCCCGACCGGCGGCGCGGGCGGCCGTCATGACTCCGCGCAGGGCGATATTATTGCTCTCCGACCCGCAACCGGTAAACACGATTGCGTCCGGGTCGACGCCCAGAATATCGGCCACACGCGAGCGAGCCACACTCACCGCGCGTGCGGCGATATATCCCGTCCGATGATGGGAGGACGGGTTACCATACTGCTCTGTCCAATATGGAGCCATGGCTTCGACTACTGCCGGATGGACAGGCGTCGTTGCACTGTGGTCCAG
>DAOMSB010000140.1:0-5883 GCA_035446145.1 Promineifilum sp. (SeqCode)
TCCTTCTTGCGGCCGAGGAAGCGCGCGGAGATGATCGTCACCGCCAGGAACAGCAGGATAGCTATCTCATTGAACAGCCCGCCCCACTGCCGCAGCGCCGGCGACGAAAGCAGATCGCCCGCCACGCGCACCACCAGCGAGACATGGAGCAAAATCAGGTGAGCGTAGAAGGCGGGGGTATAGGGCACCTTGACGCCCATGACCGAGGGAATGATCACCGGCGCGTGGCCGAAGATCATCGACATGACGAACCCCAGGAATAGCGTGTGCAGCAGCGCATCGTAGATCGGCCCCGAACTATAGGTCGTGCCATAGACGGCCCAGACCAGCCCGCCGAGCGTCAGCCACACATAGCCGGGCAACAGGCAGGCGGCGATGAAGCGGGTCAGCCCGTCGCGCCGGATGGTGCGCCGGGCGATGTCGAAGCGCAGCAGCCACAGACCCAGCGCCACCAGCCCCACGCCCGCAATCCGAATGCCCGCGTTGGGCCACACCAGCGACAGCAGCAGACCGGCCGTCGTGATGCCCACGGCGGCGATGAACGTCTGCCGCGCCCCCTTGCCCACCAGCAGCACCCGCGCCAACTCCAGTCGCTCCCCGGCAATAGTCAATATCAGGAAGGCCGCCCACCATGGCACGACGCGCGCGATGGGCGTGCCCGCCAGCCACAGCAAATTGCCGACCGCCCACAGCGCGGCCGCCAGCCCCATCACGGCGGCGTCGGTGCCCGGCTGCAAGCGATAGATGGTGATGAAGATGCCCACCAGCGCCAGCGCCGCCAGCACCGCCAGCCCGCGCGCCAAAAACGGCGGGGCCGACAGGATCAACATCGCGGCCCCCGCGGCCGACAGGATCGGGGCGATCAAGTAGCGGCGACGGTTCAGATTGCGGCCCAGCGCCACCGCCCGCTCCAGACTGATGACCGTGCCCAGGAAGCCGTTGACCATCAGCGGCCCGTGGTTGGCGGTGATTGTGCCCGGCAGCGGCGGGATGACCCAGCCCAAACGATTCAACCCGGCCCACAACCCGGCCAGCAACGACAGGGCGGCCAGCAGCATCAGCGGCGCCTGGGCCTTGCGGCTGCGGCGCGGCGGCGGGCCGGCTTTGGAGTTGGTGGTGGGGCGGGTTTTCGGGTTTGTCGTTGGACCGTCGGTCACGGCATATGCTCCAGCAGATAGTCGCGCAGGACGACGGCCTCGTTATGGTCCGTGTCGCGCGCGCCATAGACGAGGGTGATCTTACCCGCGGCGGCGGCATCGAGCAACGGCTGCACGGCGACGCGGTTGGCGTCCAGCTCATGGCGATAGCGCGTCTGGAACTCGTCCCAGCGGGCGGGGTCATGGCCGAACCATTTGCGCAGCTCATTGCTGGGGGCCACGTCCTTGAACCAGCCGTCGAGCGCCAGGTTCACGCGGGCCACGCCGCGCGGCCACAGCCGGTCGACCAGAAAACGGCGTCCGCCGTCGGGGTTGGGCGCCTCATAGGCGCGCTGCAGATTGATTTGAGCGTTCATGTTGTGGGTCCGATGGGTTGAAACGGGCAGACGACGGCCGCGAGACTCTCCCGCGGCCGCCGCCCGTCAAGCTCTTCTCCTCCCGTGGAGCAGCTTAATTTTTGCCGATGCGCACCCGCCACTCGCGCGGGCCTTGCTGCAGATAATCCCAGGTGAACTCGCCGGTGCGCTCCGCCTGGAACTGATAGTACAGCGGCTTCGGGTCGTGGTCGTTCACGAGGACAAACGTCTGCCCCGAATTGAGCGCTTCAAAGGTGTTGAAGATCAGGGGATGGCGCTGCATGGGCGGCAACGGCCGGATATCGAGAATTGTTTCTTCACTCATAATCAAAAAACCTCCGTTATTGGGTGATTTGGGTTGCCTGAACCAGATCGTCGGGCTGATCAAAGACGGCCGTAACCGCGTTGGGGTCGGCGGTGGCCACCAGACGGGCGACGTGGGCCGCGCCCTGCCGGACGAGGGGATCATCGACTGCGCCGCTCTGTTGCAGAGCGGTCTTCAACGCGGCCTTGCGCTCGGCCGAGCCGGGGCCGATATCCAGAATATCGGCGGGCACGGACGGGAAATGGTCGGCCAGGTACTGCTGGAGCGCCAGGTAGGCGTCCTCTTCAGGTCGCGGTTCGGAAAAAGCGTTGGGCCGAAGTCGGGCGGCGGCGGCGGAAGCCATGGCCACCACGATGGCGTCGGCAGGATTCAGTACGGTCATGATTGACCTCCCTTGCGAATGAGATAATGGAATTCGCGCCGCCAGAACGGGCCGGACGTGCGCGCCTCCAGCAGATCATGGCCGGCGCGGGCGGTCCATTCCCGCAGCTCCCGCTGCGAAGCGGGGTCGCGGCTGAGGATGGCCATCAGTTGGCCAGGCTGGAGCTGGTCCATCGCTTCCAGCAGCTTGACGAAGCCCGAAGCGCAATCGCCGTCGCGATTGTCGAGCGTCGTGTCGGCCACGAGGGACTCAAGGGTGTGGGATGCGAGAGTTGTCATAGGATTGGACTCCTGAAAAATAATCGATTAGCGGCCGGTCGAGGGGTCGGCGTCATACAGCTCGTCGAGCTTGCACATGCCCGAAATGGGCGAGCAGGCCCGCCACAACGGGCAGGTCAGGAACACGCCGATCAGCACCAGCACCAGCCCGATCTTGATCAGGATGACGTGGCCGATGGACGAGTAGAGCAGCGCGTCGAGGCTGAAGCCGACGTAGCGATAGGCCTGGATGAGGCCGGTGACGATGAGCGCCGGCAGGATCATGCGCACGACCACGCGGAACCGCTCCAGCTGCCGGCCGGCAGCCACGACGACCGGGATGGCGATGGTCTGCCGCGCCGCGGGCACGGTGATGAAGATGTTCCACACCGCGCCGCCGATCCACAGACCGAAGGCGGTCAGATGGAGCCAGCGCACCAGCAGCGGCCACCACGCGCCGCCCTGCGACAGGGCCACGTCGAATGTCGCCTGGAACAGCGCGTCGATCACCAGCAGGCCCAGCACCAGGCGCGCCTCCGGCCGCTCGGCGAACGGGTCGTCGGGCCGCCGCAAGTACAGCTCGTGCATCACCACCAGGGTGATGGCCACCATCAGCGCCGCGCCGAGCCAGATCGGCCAGCCGACGCCCATCTCGCTGAAGCGAACGAGGTCGAGCAGGCCGGTGACGAAGTAGACGCCCAGCACCACCCAGGCCAGCCGCCGGAAGCGGGCGAATTGCGCCCTGACGAACGCGGCGACGTAGGCGGATTGGGCCGGGCGATGGGCGGGCTGGGTGAACAGCCCCTTCCACATATACCCCCCGGCCAGCAGGCCGAAGGACACCAGATGGAGCCAGCGCGGCAAGACCGACGACCACGCGCCCGCGCCGTGGGTGGTCATGGTCAGCCACGTGCCCACGAGGGACGAGATAGCGATGACGGTCAGCGCCACCTTGGGCAGCGCGTACTTGTCCAGCAGCTGGTTTTTGGTGGCGGGAACGGCCGTGTCGGCCGAAATTACATGATGTTCCTGGGGAACGGGTTGAACGGATTGCATGTCGGATACCTCAATCAGGCCAGGCCCAGCTCTTCCATGCCCTCGGCCGAGATCATCATCGGCGTCCAGCGCGGATCCCAGACGAGATCAACCGTGACGCCGGTGATTTCGGGGATCGATTGCCAGAGCACCTGCTCGATCTCCTCGGCGAAGCTGGCGTGCAGCGGACAGCCGGGGGTGGTCAGGGTCATGGTGACCTTGACGTGGGCCTTGTCGTCGATCTCCACGCCATAGACAAGGCCCAGATCGACGATGTTAATACCCAACTCCGGGTCGATGACGGCCTTCAGGGCGGCATTGGCCAGGTCCTGGGAGAAAAATTCGGTCATATAGTCGGTCATAGGGTGTGCTCCACGATGATGCGATAGGGCAACGAGATCGCCTCTTCGGGGCAGACGGTCTCGCAGACACCGCAATAGCTGCAAGCTTCGGGCCGATACAGCACAGGAGACCCATCGATCATGGCCAGCGCGTCGGTGGGACATTCCACGACACAGAGACCGCAATTGCTGCACAAGTTGGCGTCGATGATCAGATTCAACTCTTGTTCTTCCATGATTTCGGTCCTCGACCGCATGCTACAGGGACAGGATACCGCAAACGGCCGCCGATGGCCTTGATCTGGATCAAGTCGGCGGCCGATTCGTGCTCTGACCTGACAGGTGGGCGGCAAAGTAACTCGTATGATCGGAAGGTTGCTCGCCCACCTGTCAGGTCTTCAGCAAGGTTCCCACTCTGAAACTTGCCAAGAACCCGCGCATTCGGGATAGTTCCATGATGCTCGATTCACCGATGGCGATCATGTTGCGGGGACTGCCCTATTTCGCGCGTGCGGCCGACGCACAGATAGAGGCGATGGCCGAGCGCGCTATCCGGCGAGAGTTCACCGCGGGCGAAATGATCTACGTCGAGGGGGAGCCGTCGGCCGGGTTGTGGATGGTGGAACGCGGCCGCGTGAAGGTGTTCAAGGTTTCGCCCGACGGCGGGGAGTATGTGCTGCGCATCTTCGGCCCCGGCGATACGTTCAACGATCTGGCGGCGCTCGACGGCGCGCCCAACGCCGCCTCGGCCGCGGCCATCACCGCCGTGGTCGCCGGAGTCATCCCGACTACCGCCTTTGTTGACGCGCTGACGGCCGACCACGAGCTGGCCCTGTCGGTCGTGCGCAGCCTCGTGGCCCGACAGCGGCAGCTCGTGGCCCAGGTGGAAGATTTGGCGCTGCGGCCGGTGACGGCGCGGCTGGCCCGCTTTCTGCTGGAGCAGGTGGCCAACCCGGCGCTGGCCCATCCGTCGGTGACGCGCGCGCTCATCGCCAACCATCTGGCCACGACGTCGGAATCGATCAGCCGGTCATTGCGCGTGCTGGAGAGCGCCGGGGCCATTCGCTTCGACCGGCACACTATCGTCATCACCGACCTTCCCGCGCTGCGCGAACTGGCCCAGTGAAGGGGGTGGGGGTGCTGGATGGAAGGCAGGTGCTTTAATCGTGGAGCAAGCCGGCAGGTTGCGGAGATTGCAAGCCGGCGGCTTGCGCCACAGGTGAATGCAAAACATGATGATTCAACCATCCCCCGATCCGGTCGCCGAGGCCATGGCGGCATGGGCCGATGCGCGGGTCTACACCATTGGCCACTCGACGCGGCCGCAAGCGGAGCTGATCGAGCTGCTGCATCATTACGAGATAGCCACGCTGGCCGACGTGCGGACGATCCCGCGCTCACGTCATAACCCGCAGTTCAACCGCGAGGAGCTGGCCGAAGCGCTGCCGGCGGCGGGGCTGGCCTATGTCCACCTGCCGCTGCTCGGCGGGCTGCGGCACGGGCTGGGTGAGGCGTCGCCCAACGGCGGCTGGCGCAACAAGAGCTTCCGCGCCTATGCCGACTATATGCAGACGGCCGAATTCGCCGCGGGGCTTGAGGAGTTGCGCGCATTGACCCCGGCGGGGCCGGTGGCCGTCATGTGCGCCGAGGCTGTGCCCTGGCGCTGCCATCGCTCGCTCATCGCCGACGCCCTGACCATCCGCGGTGTGGCCGTCCGCGAGATATGGAGCGACACCCGGACGGAGATCCACAAGTTGACGCCTTTCGCCCGTGTCGAGGGGCTGCGTATCACCTACCCGGCGGCCGAGGGGCAGTAGGTCAGTGGGTCAGTGGGTCAGTAGGTCAGTGGGGCAGTAGGTCAGTGGGTCAGTGGGGCAGTGGGTCAGTGGGGCAGTGGGTCAGTGGGTCAGTGGGTCAGTGGGTCAGTGGGTCAGTGGGTCAGTGGGTCAGTCTAACTGAATACTGATTCACTGAATACTGATCCACTGAATACTGACCCACTGAATACTGACCCACTGAATACTGA
This sequence comes from Promineifilum sp. (SeqCode), assembly GCA_035446145.1. GTDB lineage: Bacteria > Chloroflexota > Anaerolineae > Promineifilales > Promineifilaceae > Promineifilum. Next base: position 5,880 of record DAOMSB010000140.1, read on the forward strand.
CCCA
>DAOMSB010000141.1:0-5879 GCA_035446145.1 Promineifilum sp. (SeqCode)
TTGCCCATCAGCGCGCCGGTCGCCAGGGAAGGCATGCGGCCGTGGAGTCCGTTAAAGCCGAAGCTCTGGCCCAGGAAATAGGCCGGTGATTTGCTGGAACAGCCGATACCGCTCAGTTTGAGCACCTCGGCCGGGCGCACGTTAAGTTCGTAGGCCACCTGCACGATCTGGTTGGCGATAGAGTTGTGGCCGCAGCCCTGACATAGCGTCGTGGGTAGTCCTTTATAGTCCGCCTGGGCCAGGCCGATGGCGTTGACCTTGCCCGCGCGCGGTGTTGTTGTTTCCGTCATGATAGTTGCACTCCGTATTTATGTAAATAGCGAGTCTGTTAGTCAGTAGATCAGTGGGTCAGTGGGTCAGTAGGTCAGTAGGTCAGTGGGTCAGTGATCGACTGATCTACTGAACACTGATCTACTGAATACTGATCTACTGAATACTGATCTACTGAACACTGATCCACTGAACACTGTTGTCCTGACCGTTGGTTCCCTGGCGGCGGCGCGGCCGATCCTCTTCCGCAGCGGTGATGGCCTCGACCACCCAGCGCGCCGTCAGTGGCATGCCGTCCAGCAGCGCCAGTGACTCGAGGCGCGTGGCCAGTTCCGGCAGCTCCGTGAGTAACAGGCTGTGCACCTGGCCGTCGCGGTTCATCTCAATGACGTAGATGCGGTCGTAACGCTCGATAAACGCCTTGACTTCATCGTTGATCGGCAGGGCGCGCAGGCGCATGAAGCTGGTGGCGACACCGTCGGCCGTCAGCCGGTCGCGAGCTTCCTCGATGGCCGGGCGGGTCGTGCCGTAGGCGATGATGCCGATATTGGCCCCCTCGATCTCGTCGATGACCGGCCCGGGAACCAGATTGCGCGCGGTGTCGAATTTGTGCGACAGGCGAGCCATGTTGTTTTTCCAGTCTTCGGGGCGCTCGCTATAGACGGCCTTCTCGTTGTGCCCTGTGCCGCGGGCGAAGTAGGCCGCCAGCGGGTGTTCGTTGCCGGGCAACGTGCGCCAGGGGATACCGTCGCCGTCGATGTCCTTGTAGCGGGCGAAGCCGCGCTCGGCCACGTCGGCTGCCGTCAGCACCTTGCCGCGCTTAATCGGCTCGGCCGGATATTCGAACGGTTCCGACATCCAGTTGTTCATGCCCAGGTCCAGGTCACTGAGGACGAAGATGGGCGCCTGGAGCGTGTCGGCCAGGTCGAACGCCTTGTAGCCGAAGTCAAAGCATTCGCGCAGCGACGACGGCAGCAGGATGACATTCTTCGTGTCGCCGTGACCCAGGTAGTAGGTGAAGGTGATGTCGCCCTGGCTGGTGCGGGTCGGCAGGCCGGTGCTGGGGCCGACGCGCTGGATGTCCCAGATCACGGCCGGGATCTCGGCGAAATAGGCCAGGCCCACGAATTCGGCCATCAGGGAGATGCCGGGGCCGCTGGTCGCCGTCATGGCGCGCGCGCCGGCGAAGCCCGCGCCGACGACCATGCCGATGGCCGCCAATTCGTCTTCGGCCTGCACGATGGCGTAGGTCGTTTCGCCCGTTTCGGGGTCGCTGCGCATCTGCTTCAGATAGCTTTCGAGGGAGTCGATGACGCTGGTTGAAGGGGTAATCGGGTACCAGCCGACGAAGGTGACGCCGCCGAAGACGGCGCCCAGCGCGCCGGCCTCGTTGCCGGTCATCATGATCAGCCCCTCGGTCTCGTTCATCGGCGCGATGCGATAGGGATGATTCCGGGGCAGGTTGGCTGCCGCCCACTCATAAGCCGCGCGCACGACGTTCATGTTGGCGTCGGCCGTTCGGCGCTTGCCCTTGAACAGGAATAACAGCGCATCATCCAGCTTCTCCAGCGGGATATCGAGCAAATGGGCCAGCGCGCCGACGTAGACCATGTTGGAGATATAGTCCTTCAGCTTGCCCTTCATGCCCGTGTCGCGGATGAATTCATTGACCGGAACGGCATAGTAGGTGATGTCGTCGCGCTGCGGAACCGAGCGCCAGTCGCCGTTATAGAGGCAGATACCGCCCGGCGGCAGCGTCTGGATGTCCTGGATGACGGTCGCCGGATTGAAGGCCACCAGGATCTCCGACGTGTGGCGGCGGGCGGTGTATCCCTCGCGGCTGACACGAATGTGGTACCAGGTCGGCAATCCCTGAATGTTCGACGGGAAGATGTTCTTGCCGCTGACAGGAATGCCCATTTTGAACAGGGCGCGCAGGATGGCCATGTTGGAGGTCTGGCTGCCGGTTCCGTTGGCTGTCGCCACGACGATTGAGAAATCGTTGACGATGAGGTCGCCGTCGGGCAGGCTCTCCTGCGTGAGGGGCTCTCCCTCAAGTGCATCAATACTCATTACGTTATTCTCCTTCAGAACAATGACAGGCTGTGATGACCTCATCACAGCCTATGAGAAATTTATGCGTTCATGATCGACGATTGGCGGGCGTTAGTTGCTCGCGGCGTCGCTCTCGACCGTTCCGCGCAGATGGCGAACCACGTCGCGGAAAGAGATGATGCCGGTTGGCCGGTTGTCGTCGTCCACCAGCGGCAGGTGACGGAAGCTGTAGACCGACATCAGATGCAGCGCGTGGGCGATCGGCAGGTTGGCGCGGACGGCGACCGGGTTTGGCGTCATGTATTGGCCAACCGTGGCCGTGGTCATGTCATCGACGACCCCGATCACGCGCATCAACACGTCGCGCTCGGTGAAGATGCCGACCAGCTTATCGCTGTCGTCCGTTACCATGACACAGCCGATGTTGTGGCTGTTCATCTGACGAATGGCCTTGGCCAGGGATGTGTGCGCGTCGACCTCAACCGGCGCGCGGGCGGCAAGCAGCTCCACGGTATCCTTGGCCAGCCGATCCTGTATATCCGTCGACGCGGGCATTTCCTCGCCGAAAGCCAGCCGATCGACGTATTCGTCATCCAGTTCATCGGCCACGCGGTCGGAGATGTGGTGCTGAATAGGCTCATCAGGTTCCTGCGGCACGACCGTCCACAGGTCAGCCGAGCGATAGAGTTCGTTGAGGTTGCCCTTGCCGCGCTTCGCCTGTGCTTCGGCAACCTGGGCCATCAGGCCGTCGGTGTAGGTTTGGTAGGTCGTCACATGATGGAAAACGCCGATGGGAGTGGGATATTGCATATTGCCCAATACGTAGCCCAATTCGGTGGATTCGACATCGTGGACCACCAGATCGGCCTCGGTGATGCCGTCGCCCAGAGCGACTACCTCCGGCGTGAACCCGTTCAGGCGAATGCCGCGATCGCGGTTCTTGCCGAAGACCATCGGCTTGCCGTGTTCCAGGTAGAGGATGTTGTCGTCGCGCGTGCGCCGATCTTCCAGGCCCTCCCATTCGGTGGGGTTGAAGATGACGCAGTTTTGATAGATCTCGACGAATGAGGAGCCACGATGATGGGCTGCCTGGCGCAAGACCTCGTACATGTGCTGGGTGTGGGCGTCGATGGTGCGGGCGACGAATGTCGCCTCGGCCGCCAGCGCCAGCCCGATCGGGTTGACGGGGTGCTCGATCGTGCCCATCGGCGACGATTTGGTCTTCGCGCCCAGGCGAGAGGTCGGTGAGTATTGCCCTTTCGTCAGGCCATAGATGCGATTGTTGAACAGGATAATGTTGAGATTCACGTTACGGCGCAGCACATGGAGCATATGATTGCCGCCGATGGACAGGCCGTCGCCGTCGCCGGTGATGACCCAGACCGATAGATCCGGGTTGGCGATCGACAGGCCTGTGGCCAGTGTGGGGGCGCGGCCGTGGATGCTGTGGATGCCGTAGGTGTTCATGTAGTACGGGAAGCGGCTGGAGCAGCCGATGCCGGAGATGAACACGACATTTTCGCGCGGGATGCCCAGCTCGGGCAGCACCTTCTGGATGGTCGCCAGAATGGCGTAGTCGCCGCAGCCGGGGCACCAGCGCACCGTCTGGTCGGAAGCAAAATCCTGGCGGGTGAGTTTTTGGACAGGAATGGTATCGGTTGTCATGGCTATCTCTCTGGTTGACCGTTGACCGTTGACCGCTGACCGCCGAAAGAAAAGCGGTCGACAGCCGGCGGCCGGCGGTCGTTTTATCCAAGCATCTGCTCTATCTTGCGGCTGATCTCGGCGATGGTGAACGGCCGGCCGTGCACCTTGGTGTACGATTGAATGTCGAGCACGAAGCGCCCGCGCAGCAGAAAGGCCAACTGGCCGCCGTTGAGTTCCGGCACGATCACCTGCCGGTAGCGGCCCAGAATGTCACGCAAGTTGCGCGGGAACGGATTCAGATAGCGCAGATGAGCATGAGCCACCGACAGGCCGCGCCGCTGCGCCTGGGCCACGGCCGAGCGAACCGAGCCGAACGTGCCGCCCCAACTGACGAGCAGCAACTCGCCCGACGGCGGCCCGAAAACATCCTGTTCGGGGATGATCTCGGCCAGCCGGGCGATCTTGTCCGCCCGGTCGCGAACCATCTGCTCGTGATGGAGAGGATTGTAGGAGACGTTGCCCGTCACAGGGGCCTTGCTCAGGCCGCCGATGCGGTGTTCCAGGCCGGGCGTACCGGGGATGGCCCACGGCCGGGCCATCGTCTCGGGATCACGCTTGTAGGACAGGAACGGCTCGTGGCCGTTCGAGCCGTTGCTGTGGAAGCCTTCGGGATGGCTGTATTCGATGGGCGCGATGTCGTCGGCGTTGGGGATCATCCACGGCTCCGAACTGTTGGCCAGGAAGCCGTCGGAGAGGATGACCACCGGGCTCATCGTACGCACGGCCAGGCGGCAGGCCTCAATGGCGATGTCGAAGCAGTCGGATGGGTTGCTGGGGGCCAGGATAGCCATGGGGCTTTCGCCGTTACGGCCGAACATGGCCTGCAGCAGGTCGGATTGTTCGACCTTGGTCGGCAAGCCGGTGCTGGGGCCGCCGCGCTGGACGTTGACGATGACCATCGGCAGTTCCAGAGCCACGGCCAGGTTCATGGCTTCGCTCTTGAGAGCGATGCCGGGGCCGCTGGTTCCCGTGACGGCCAGCGCGCCACCGAAGGCCGCGCCGATGACCGAACCCATCGCGGCGATCTCATCCTCGGCCTGGAAGGTGCGCACGTCGAAATTGCGCAGCGGGGCCAGGGCGTGGAGGATGTCGCTGGCGGGGGTGATGGGGTAGGTGCCGTAGAAGAGCGGTTTGCCCATCTTTTGGGCGGCGGTGACGAAGCCCATCGCCATGGCGTTATTGCCGGTCACCTTGCGGTAGGTGCCCGGCGGCAGCGAGGCGGGGCGGATGCGATAGCGATGCTGGAAGATGCGGCTGGTCTCGCCGAAGTTGTAGCCGGTTTCCAGCGCGCGGAGGTTGCCCTCGCGGATGGGCGGCGTCTTGGCGAACTTCTTGTTGATCCAGTCGACGGTCACATCCAGCGAGCGATCGAACATCCAGAAGGCCAGACCCAACGCGAAGAAGTTCTGCGAGCGATCCTTCTCTTTTGTTGATAGCCCTTCGATGTCCCTGAGCGCCTCGCGGTTGAGCGATGTGAGCGGCACTTCGATGATCTGATACTCTTTCAGCGAGTCATCGTGGCGCGGGTCCGACTCGTAGCCGGCCTTGCGCAGATTGGCCTGGGAAAAGGCGTCGGTATTGATGATGATCGTGCCGTGGGCTTCCACATCCGACAGACTGGCCTTCAGGGCAGCCGGGTTCATGGCGACGAGAATCTGGGCCGCGTCGCCGGGCGTCAGGATGTCGCGGTTGGAGAAGTTAACCTGGAAGCCGCTGACACCGGCCAACGTGCCGATAGGGGCGCGGATCTCGGCCGGAAAGTCGGGCATGGTGCTGACGTCGTTGCCGAAGACGGCCGAGGTGTTGGTAAATTGGGTGCCGGTCAATTGCATGCCGTCGCCGGAGTC
>DAOMSB010000142.1:0-5829 GCA_035446145.1 Promineifilum sp. (SeqCode)
ATCGTGCTCTACGCCAAGTATGGCGGCACGGAAATCAAGATCGAAGACAAGAAGCTGCTCATTCTCAAGGAATCTGACGTTCTGGCTATCGTCGGCTAGGACTTATAAAACGGAGATAAGAATAAAATGTCTGCGAAGCAAATCGTATTCTCTGAAGACGCTCGCCGCAAGCTGAAACGCGGCATCGACACGGTCGCCACGGCCGTATCCACCACCCTCGGCCCCAAGGGCCGCAATGTCGCCATCGACAAGAAGTTTGGCGCGCCGACCGTCACCCACGACGGCGTCACCGTGGCCAAGGAAATTGAGCTGGAAGACCCGTTCGAGAACATGGGCGCCCAGCTGTTCAAGGAAGCGGCGGTCAAGACCAACGACATCGCCGGCGACGGCACCACTACTGCCACCGTTTTGGCCCAGCACATGGTCCATGAGGGCCTGAAGAACGTCGCCGCGGGCGCGAACCCGATGCTCCTGAAGCAGGGCATCGAGATCGGCACCCAGGCGCTGGCCAACAAGATCCGCAGCATGGCCATCTCCATCGACAGCTTTGATGAGATCGCCTCGGTGGCCTCCATCTCGGCCCAGGACCCGGAGATCGGCAAGCTGATCGCCACGGTCATGGACAAGGTCGGCAAGGACGGCGTCATCACCGTCGAGGAATCGAAGCTGCTGGAGTTCGAGACCGAGTACGTCGAAGGTATGCAGTTCGACCGCGGCTACATCAGCCCCTACTTCGTGACCGACGCCGAGCACATGGAAGCGATCATCGAGGATGCCTACATCCTCATCCACGACAAAAAGATCAGCTCCGCCCAGGACATGCTGCCCGTGCTGGAGAAGCTGGTGCAGATCGGCCGCAAGAACCTGGTCATCATCGCCGAAGACGTCGATGGCGAGGCGCTGGCCACCCTCATCCTCAACAAACTGCGCGGCATGATCAACGCCCTGGCCATCAAGGCCCCCGGCTTTGGCGACCGCCGCAAGGCCATGTTGCAAGACATCGCCACCCTGACCGGCGGCCAGGTGATCACCGAGGAAGTCGGCCGCAAGCTGGATAGCGTCCAGCTCACCGATCTGGGCCGCGCCGGCAAGGTCGTCAGCACCAAGGACGACACCACCATCGTCGACGGCAAGGGCGACGAGGCGGCCATCAACGGTCGCGTCGATCAGATCAAGGTCGAAATCAACAACAGCACCTCCGACTATGACAAGGAGAAGCTGCAGGAGCGTCTGGCGAAGCTGGCCGGCGGCGTCGCCGTCATCCGCGTCGGCGCGGCGACCGAGGTCGAGTTGAAAGAGAAGAAGCACCGCGTTGAGGATGCCTTGAGCGCGACCCGCGCGGCCGTGGAAGAGGGTATCGTGCCCGGCGGCGGCGTGGCTCTGCTCAACGCCCTGCCGGCGCTCGACGACGTGAAGACCCCCGCGGGCGACATCTCCACCGGCGTCAACATCCTGCGCGTGGCCCTCGAGGCCCCGATGCGCAAGATCGCCGAGAACGCCGGCCTGAACGGCGACGTCATCATCCAGAACGTTCGTCGCCTGCAAGCCGAGAAGAAAGACCCGAAGCTGGGCTACAACGTCATGACCGGCGAATACCCGAACATGGTCAAGGCCGGTATCATCGACCCGGCCAAGGTGACCCGCGGCGCGCTGGAGAATGCGGCCAGCATCGCCGCCATGATCCTGACCACCGAGGCGCTGGTGACCGACATGCCCGAAGACAAGAAGGCTCCGGCCATGCCCGGCGGTGGCGGCATGGGCATGGGCGATATGGATTTCTAGTTCGTCACTAAAAACCGGGTTTCTCGGAAGAAACTCGGTTTTTAATCTCTTAATCCCGACCCAAAAAGCCCCCTCGCGCGAGGGGGCTTTTGCTTGCGAGGTGGATGATATTGCTCGCCAAATGATGTGACGTTTGCTGCTTGACAAGCCGTCACTGAGTGTTATTCTGTCGGCATCGAGACGTTCCGAGCGAGGGTTCCCGGAACAAGCGGCTCGTCAATCAGTCTGCGTTCAAGCCTGTGGGGGGATGGATGCTAATAGGGCAATGGTCGGGCAATCCGTTGGGAATGAATTACGACTACGCCTACGCCGACCACCTGGGGAGCATAACAGGCTGGAGCGACGCGGCCGGAGTCTATCCGTCCAATTCCATCGCCCTCCACGAGCCGTTTGGGGCATACCGGTTTCGGCCGCCGGCCTCGGTCAATCCGGGCATCAGCGACAGAGGCTATACCGGCCACCGAATGAACAACTCGGCGACGAATGATCTGGGCCTCATCTACATGAATGCCCGGTACTACCTGCCGGAGATTGGGCGGTTTATCAGCGCGGATACGATTGTGCCGGAGCCCTCTAATCCGCAGAGCTATAACCGATACGCCTACACATACAACAACCCTGTCAATTATACTGACCCGTCCGGTCATTGTATATTTGGGATAGATACGGCTATCTGTGTAGCTGCCGCTATCGGAGCGGGGGTAAGCCTGATTGTTGATTATAGCTTTCAAGCTTATGATAATTATCAGGCTGGGATGGATGCTTCAGAAGCACTAGACCCGCGAAACATGAATCTTTCTCAATTGGCTGGTTCCACAGTTGCCGGCGGAGTAGGTGGCGTCATTGCAGGCCCCATTGGGGGCCTTGCATCAAAATCCTCGTCATTGCTTGCGCGAATAGGATTGACTGCTGCTGGAGGTGCAATAGGAGGAGCAGTTGGGGGGCAAGCCGGAAACCTAACGCAGGCAACAGTTACGGAAATATCAGATTATTATCGCGGCCACGGTTTCAATTCTGATGAGCTATTCAGGCAAGCGACGGAAGTTGGATTCCTTGATCCAAGTACAATGATGCTGGATGCCTCCACAGGTGCAGCATTTGCTGTAGCTGGAGAGTCGCTCAGGTCAATTGTTAGTCAAGTATCCGGTAGCGGCGGCTCAAAATCTCTTCCGATTATAGGTTTTGAACCAGTACTTGGGAAAGGAATTCAAGGCAAAATCTATTATCAAAATCGAGAGTTAAACCTAACACCAAGCCAACTTCAAGCACTTCTACAAGCTCTATCACAAAACTCACGCGATGCAGCGATCGATCTCTTTGTCGAATGGTTTGGAGCATCCTTGCTTGAAGACTAACCTGTGTGCTCGTCTTCAGTTGCCACTTCATGCAAAGAGAGATGGGGCTATGAAAGAGCGTAATTTGTTATTTTGGATACTTAGAGCATTAGTTTACATAATTATATGTAGTGTTGTAATCGCAAGCCTCTGTGCGTTCAAACCTTCGGCTCGCATCGCTGCCCTGGTTGGATCACTAGTAGGAGTATTCTTACTTCCAATGACGTATCGCTTAGAAGGCGGGACAATGACTGCTTTGGGCGACGTGCTTTTTGCGACTACTACTTTGTTGTTCGTTATCTCAGTAACAATATTTACGCCCACAATCTGCGTAGAGTTTGCAATGTACGGCAACACTTCGTGTAACAGAGTGTCTAGCTCATGTCTAATTCTTATGATCCCAGGCTTATTAATTGCCTTTTTTATGTGGCTGTGGTTTAGATTAAGGTAGCGGTTTAGAAGTAGGGCGTGAGAAGGACAGTTTAGTAGGATATCAAATAGTGTTTGCAATCAGCCATACCCGCACCATGCCGAGTATCAGCAACATGATCGCGACCTACACCTGCAACGGCAACATGACCACGCGAACCGTCAATGGCGTCACTTATGCCCAAGCCTTCGATGTCGAGAACCGGTTGACGAGCGTGACGGTCAACGGGCAGGTGACAAGCTTCCACTACGACGCCGACGGCAACCGCACCCTGACCGTGCAACCCAACGGGACGAAGGTCTACACCCCCTTCCCCGACTACGAGGAGGCCGTACCAGCAAGCGGTGGAGCCACCAAACGGGTGGCTTTCTCTCTGGCCGGACAACTCATCGCCGTGCGCGTCATCACCGATACCACGAATAATTATTACTACGCCTACGCCGACCACCTGGGGAGCATAACAGGCTGGAGCGGCGCGGCCGGGGTCTACCTGTCCAATTCCATCGCCCTCCACGAGCCGTTTGGGGCATACCGGTTCCGGCCGCCGGCATCGGTCAATCCGGGCATCAGCGACCGCGGCTTCACCGGCCACCGCAAGAAATCGCCAATATCCACTTCAATTCCTCCCCCGCTCCAGCCGCAGGAGAAGAGCGATGACGGCCGCCGCCAAGGCTAACAGGGTGGCGACCTTGAGCAGGGGGGAGGCCACCAGCACGGCGACAAGCCCAAAGAGGATGGCCACGGCGTAGTAGCCGAGGACGATGCGCGCGGTGGGCAGGCCGCGGTCGGAGAGGCGAAAGTGCAGATGGCCGCGGTCGCCGCGCATGGGGTGTTGGCCGCGCCGGATGCGCGAGACGATTTGCCAGGCGACGTCGATGATGGGCACGGCCATGACCAGCAGCGCCGTCGATAGTTTGGCGGGGGAGAGGATGGACAGGGTCGCCATCTGATAGCCCAGGAACCAGGCCCCGGCCGAGCCGAGGAAGATGCGCGCCGGGGAGAAGTTGAACGGCAGAAAGCCCAGCAACGCCCCGGCCAGCGCCAGCGCGAACAGGGGCACGGTCGTCTGCTGCAGCCGGTAGCTATGGAAGGCAAAGAAGGCGGCGGCGATGAGGCACACGCCGACAGCCAGGCCGTCCAGCCCATCGAAGAAATTGACGGCGTTGATCATGCCCACCACCCAGAACACGGTGAACAGCAGCGCCAGCGGCCGCCAAAGCCACACCAGTTCGCCCTCGACGCGAAAGAGGGGCAGCGATTCCCACAAGGTGGCGGTCGGCAACGGGTTAGTGAACAGTTCGATGAAGATGATGTGGAAAATGGCGACGAGCGCGCCGAGGAGCTGGATGGCGAACTGGATGCCGGGCGGCAGGTCGTAGCGGTCGTCGAGCAGGCCGCCGGCGACCATGACGAAGCTGCCCAGCACCACGCCGCGCAGCCGGAGCGCGTCGTCGGGGGCGGCCGGCGGCGCGAGCCACCAGGCCAGGGCGACCCCCACCAGCCAGGCGACGAAGACAGCCAGGCCGCCCAGCTTGGGGATTTGTCCCTTGTGCTTGCGGCGGCCGCCGGGCACGGCCACAAGCCCCAGCGCGAACGACAGGCGGCGGGCCAGCGGTGTGGCGACCAGCGCGGTGACGGCCGAGGCGAGAGGGATGATCAGCCAGATCATGGGGGCCGGGGCCATTCGCTAGGCTGTCCCGAATTGCCGGTCGCCGGCGTCGCCGAGGCCGGGGACGATGTAACCGATCTCGTTGAGGTGGGAGTCGATGTGGGCGATGTGGATGGGCACATCGGGGTGGGCTTCGCTGAGGCGGGCTATGCCTTCAGGCGCGGCGAGGATGCCGACGAATTTGATGCGCCGCGCGCCCCATTTCTTGAGCAGATCGACCGTCGCGACGGCCGATCCGCCGGTGGCCAGCATGGGGTCAAGGACGAAGCAGACCTGCACCGTGGGGTTGGTGGGCAGCTTGTTATAGTAGGACACCGGCTTGAGCGTGCGTTCGTCGCGGTAGAGGCCGATGTGCCACACCTCGGCCCCGGGCATCATCTCCCAGATGCCTTCGACCATGCCCAGCCCGGCCCGCAACACGGGGATGAGGCCGACCTTGTCGAGCATCTCCACGCCTTCGGCCCGGCCCATGGGGGACTCGACGACCAGCGGGGTGGTGTTGAGATCGGCCGTGGCTTCATAGCACAGCAGCATCGATATCTCGCGGATAAGCTGCCTGAATTTCTTCGGCTTGGTTTCTTTGTCGCGCATCAAGGTGAGCTTGTGCTTGACCA
>DAOMSB010000143.1:0-5826 GCA_035446145.1 Promineifilum sp. (SeqCode)
CATGCACTGGTGGCAAACCGGAATCATTTATCAGATTTACCCGCGTTCGTTTCAGGACAGCAACGCCGACGGCGTAGGCGACCTGAACGGCATCATCAGCCGGCTCGACTATCTCAAGTCGCTCGACATCGGCGCCATCTGGATCTCGCCCATCTTTCCGTCGCCGATGCACGATTTCGGCTATGACGTGGCCGACTACTGCGACATCCACCCGCTGTTTGGCACGCTGGCCGACTTCGACCGGCTTCTGGCTGAAGCCCACGCTCATGGCCTGAAGGTCATCCTCGACCTCGTGCCCAACCACACGTCCGACGAGCACGCCTGGTTTGTGGAGAGCCGCAGCAGCCGCGACAACCCCAAGCGCGACTACTACCTGTGGCGCGACCCGACCCCCGGCGACGGCCCGCCGGAGACGCGCTTCCCCAACAATTGGCAAACCCATTTCGGCGGCAACGCCTGGACCTGGGACGCCCACACCGGTCAGTTCTACATGCATCAGTTCCACCGCAGCCAGCCGGAATTGAACTATCGCCATCCCGAAGTGCTGCCGGCCATGCTCAACAACATGCGCTTCTGGCTCGACCGGGGCGTCGACGGCTTTCGGGTGGATGTCATCTGGCTGATGCTGAAGGATGAACAGCTCCGCGACGAGCCGCCCAACCCCCACGCCGGGCCGGACGCGCGGCCGTTCGACCAGATTCTCCACATCTACACCGCCGGCGTCGAGGGTGTCCACGACATCATCAAGCAGATGCGCGCCGTGCTGGATGAGTACGACGAGCGCATGATGGTCGGCGAGATCTATCTGCCGGTCGAGCAACTGGTGACTTACTATGGCGACGGCGACGAATGCCATATGCCGTTCAACTTCCAGCTGATCAATTTGCCGTGGGATGCGCGGGTCATCGGCGACTATATCCGCGAGTATGAGGGGGCGCTGCCGCCGGGCGGCTGGCCCAACTGGGTGCTGGGCAACCACGACCAGCATCGTATCGCGACTCGCGTTCGCCGAGAAACCGGGTTTCTGGAAACCGAGTTGCTAGAAACCGAGTTTCTCAGAAGAAACTCGGTTTCTAAAGACATACTCGACCCGGCCCGCCTGGCCCAGATGTTGCTGCTAACGCTGCGCGGCACGCCGACCTGTTACTATGGCGACGAGATCGGCATGGAGGATGTGCCTATTCCGTTTGAGCGCTGCATGGATCCGGCCGCGCTGCAACAGCCGGAGTATTTCGAGATATGGGGCCGCGACCCGGAGCGCACGCCGATGCAATGGGACGATTTGCCCAATGCGGGCTTCTCCGCGCCGGGCGCGACGACGTGGTTGCCTCTGGCAGCCGATTATCGTGAGCGCAATGTGGCTGCGCAGGATGGCGACCCGGCATCAATGCTCAACCTCTATCGCGCCCTGGCGGCCCTGCGACGCGCCGAGCCGGCGCTGAACCGGGGAGATTACGAGGTAGTGGAATTGGGCGTGGCGGATGTGCTGGCCTACCGGCGAACGTGGCCGGGGAGCGACGGGGTCCTGGTGCTGCTCAACTTCAGCGGCGAGGTACGCCAATTGAGCTTGCGAAAGGCGCTGGAAGGGGCAAACGGGGCCGTCGTGCTGAGCACCGACCCCACCCGTGGCGGCCGCGTTGATACCGATACGTTTATCCTGTCGGGTAATGAAGGGGTGATCTTGCGGATGTCGTCCGCGAATTAAACAAGTTTAAGCAAGTTTTTGAAAGGAAGAATCCACAGACCACCGGATGAATCGATCCGCGTAATCTATGGATTTTTTCTTTCGAATCCGCTATGCCCACGATGCGGATCAACATCACGATCAAGGCGTAGCGGCCACGATAATGGTCGGGAACGGCCGCTAATGAATCTGCACCGGGTCCTTGATCGCCCCGCGATCGAGCAGGTGCTCGTCGTAGCCGGCGTCCAGACCTTCCGGCGCAGTTGTCTTTTCCACCTTGACGGCCGAATTCTTGAAATCAGGTATCTTGGCCCGTGGGTCGACGCGATCGAGTGTCAAGTTGTTGGCTGCGGCTTCGGCGAAATGGAACGGCACGAAGATCGTGCCGCGCGGTGAACGACCGGTCACCAGAGCGCGCAACTTGATCTCGCCGCGTCGCGAGGAGACCTTGAGCCAATCACCGGTGGCGATATCCAGCGCGGCCGCGTCGTCGGGGCTAATTTCGCACACGGCCTCTGGGTAGATGTCTTCCAACCGCGAGCGGCCGGTCATGGTGCTGCCGTGCCAATGATAGAGCACGCGGCCGGTGGACAGATTGAACGGGTATTCGGCGTCGGGCTGCTCGGAGACGGTGCCATATTGCACCTGCCAGAACTTGCCCTTGCCGCGCGGGAAGTTGTCGGCAAAGAGGAAGGGCGTGCCGGGGTGGTCGAGGTCGGGGCAGGGCCAATGGACGCCGCCTTCGCGCTCAATGCGCTCATAGGTGATACCATAGAATTCAGGCGTCACGCGGCGCATCTCTTCCCAGACGTCGCTGGGGTGACTGTAATCGAATCCGGCCGATTGCTCGAGACCCAGGCGCGCCTCAATGCGCCGGCCGAGATCGCTGAGGAGTTCCCAGTCGGGGCGCGAATTCCCCACCGGCGCCACGGCCGCGTGACAGCGCTGGACGCGCCGGTCGGTGTTGGTGAAGGTGCCGTCCTTCTCGGCGAAGCTGGTGGCAGGCAGGAAAACGTCGGCCATCACCCCCGTTTCGTTGATGAAGATGTCCTGGCAAACCATGAACTCCAGCTGCTCCAGCGAGTGGCGGGTGTGATTCAGGTTCGGTTCGCTCATCATGGGGTTCTCGCCCATGATAAACATGGCGCGCACCCCGCCGCTGAGCGACGCGTCGATGATCTCCGTGGCCGTCAGGCCGGGCACCGGGTTGAGCGACTTGCTCCATTCTTTCTCGAACCGCTCGCGGATGGCCGGGTCGCTGACAGGCTGATAGGCGGTGTAGACGTTAGGCAGCGCGCCAACATCGGAGCAGCCCTGGACGTTGTTCTGGCCGCGCAATGGGTTGAGGCCCGTGCCCGAACGGCCGACGTGGCCGCACATGAGGGCCAGGTTGACCAGCGACAGGGTGTTGTCCGAGCCGTGGGTGCTCTGGCTGATGCCCATGCCCCAGTAGATGGCCGCGCGTCCGGCGTTGGCGTAAATGCGCGCCGCCTCACGGATCGATTCGGCCGGGACACCGCTGATTGACTCGGCCCACTCCGGGGTGTACTCATCCAGCGATTCGATATAGTTGTTGAAGCCCTCGGTGCGCTCGCCAATGAAGTTGGGATTGTACAGCCCTTCCTTGACGATGACGTGGGCCATAGCCTGGAAGACGGCCACGTCGGTGCCGGGGCTCTGTTGCAGCCAGAGGGTAGAGAAGTTGACCAGATCGATCCGCCGCGGATCGACGACGATGAGCTTGGCCCCATTCTGCCGCACGGCGCGCTTCAGGAAGTTGGCAATAACCGGGTGGGTCTCGGTGGTGTTGCTGCCGGTGACGATAAACACTTCCAGGTTCTCCATCTCGGCGATGGAGTTGGACATGGCGCTGGTGCCAAGGGACATTTGCAGGCCGGCCACGGAACCGGCATGACACAGCCGGGCGCAATGGTCGATATTGTTGGTCTCGAACAAGGCGCGGATGAGCTTCTGGTAGACGTAGTTGTCCTCGTTAGTGGCCTTGGCGCTGGCGAAACCGGCGATGGCGTCGCCGCCATAGGTTCGGGCGACGCGCACCAGTTCGTCGGCCGTCAGGTCGAGCGCTTCGTCCCACGTGGCCTCGCGCCAGACGGGCGGGGCGCTGCGGCCCTCGTGCCGGTTGGTACGGATGAGGGGCGTCTTCACGCGACCGGGATGCTTGACATAATCAGTCCCGTACCGGCCCTTGACGCAAAGCATCCCGTAATTCGGGGCGGCGTCGAACGGTGCTTCGACGGCATAGATAAACTCATCCTTGATCTTCAGATTCAATTGACAGCCCACCCCGCAGTAGGGGCAAGTCGTGCGTACAATTCGGTCGGGGACGATCATGGTCGGTTCTCCTGTTCACTGCCGTTTAGCCAGGAATTCATCCATCGTGAGGTTGATATCTTTCACGATTTGCCGAAGCAGCGTTGGGGCGATGTCACGCCCAGTGTGGAACGGTACAGTGGTCGCTCGGCCATCAGCATGCCTGAACTGGGCGTGCGATCCTTTTCGTCGGACTTCAACAAATCCGAGGTTCTCAAGAATTTGCATAACTTCTCGCGGTTTAAGAATCGGAACTTTCTGTCCCATTCTATTTTATGGTATAGCGATCAATTGTGTGCCGACGAACTCAGCCTCAAGCGTGGGTTCGCCGTCTTCGATTAGCAATTCAATCACTTCTTTCAGGTTGTCGTATAATTCATCAAGCGTTTCCGCCTGAGAATGCGCGCCGGGGAAATTAGGCACATAACCCACGTAATAACCTGTATCGATATCGCGTTCAATCACTGCTACGTAAGTTGCCATGTAATCACCATCCTTTGACATCAAGCTTGGTGTCGGGCCCCAAATCCAGCCCTCACTGAACCAGATTGATGATCTCCTTGAAGCGGTCGAGCGTCGGCTTGTCCATGACACATGTCCGAATGTCAATCGTTTGGCCCAAGAATCTCGTCCGTGCCAAGGTTCACATCGGCAAAGGCCAGCGGCGACAACGTTTCGCCCGGCTTATAACGGGTTGTAACACGGTAGCCGTCCGTCTGCGGCTCGCGGTAGACTTCGATTTGCCGCTCAGCCAGGTTGACGATCCAGTAGTCGGTGATCCCGGCTGCTCCATAGAGCTTCGTCTTTGTTTTCCGGTCATATTGGATGGATGAATCGGCGACTTCGATCACTAATAGAACATCGGGCGGGCCGGGCAACCTGTCAGCGTAGTTTTCAAAAGGTAGTTTCCAGAGGGCTATATCCGGCTGAGGAATAGAGTATTCGTCGATCTGGAGGGGATTCTGCACGCTGACGATCACCCGACCGGTTAGTTTCGCCGACAAAAGCATCGTCAATCTGTTAACGCATAAGGCGTGCAGCACGTTAATGGGACTCATCTCAACAATCTCCCCCCGAATTAGCTCTATCCGGCTATCCTCATCTAACAGGCCTACCTCAGCCATACGCATGTATTCCGCAACGGTAAATCGTCGGCGGGTCAGTTCAACCGTCTCGATCTGCTCAACAGGTTCAGCGATCATGAGCCCTCGCTTGCCGCGATCGGGGGAGTGTCGTCGCGGCTTTGCCGTATTATACAACATGGGAGGTCATTCTTCGGATACGCTCTGCTTCCGTCGCTTCCCGCCGCGTCGAGTTTGGCGCAAGATGTCGTCGGGATCGATGCCCTGCTCCAGCAAAAATTGCCGCTTGGGCTTCAGGGCGTTGGTCGGGCAGACAGCGACGCACATGCCGCAAAACACACAGGTAGTGTCCGTCATGCCGTTGTCGTTGAAAGTACCGATCAGCGTATGGAAGCCACGATTGTCGAAGTTGAGCGCGAAGGTATATTGCGCGTCCTGAGCGCAGACCTGCACGCAGCGCCAGCAGTTGATGCATTTGTTGTAGTCGCGCAGGTAGAACGGATTGTCATCATGCACGGGCGATTCGCGCCGATCCATCCCTGCGAACCGCTCCGTATCAACGTCGTATTCCTGCAGCAGGTCCAGCAGGTGGGGCGCTTCGCTCAGATCGACGGCCGAGTTGAGCATCTCCAGGTTCACACGCCGGGCTGTGCGGACATCCTTCGTCTGCGTATTGACCACCATCCCTTCGGCCACGGGCGTGACGCAGGCGGCCGCCTGCAGCCGCCG
>DAOMSB010000144.1:0-5658 GCA_035446145.1 Promineifilum sp. (SeqCode)
GACGGCGACCTGGGAGACGATGGAGACCAACTGCTGCGTCCTCCACGTCGTCAGCGACACGGCCGCGGCGCGCGACCTTGGGTCGCTGGCTCCGCTGCTGGAGCAAGCCGTGGCCCAGGCGGCCAACCGTCTGGGCGTGACGCCGAGCCAGAAGCTCCACGTCTATTTCATCGATCGCATCGTCGGCCAGGGCGGGTTCGCCGGCACCGATATGGTGGTGTCCTACGTCGATCGGCGCTATGCCGGCGGCGGGTTCTACGAGTTGCTCGTCCATGAGGCGGCCCATATCCTCGACCAGCAGTTTGCCCCGCAGCGCATCTCCTTCCTGGCCGAAGGGCTGGCGGTGTGGGTGACGGGCGGCCATTATAAAGTAGAAGACCTCAAGCAACGCTCGGCGGCGCTGCTGGCGCTGGGCCAATACGTGCCCCTGGCCTCGCTCATCAGCGATTTCTACCCCGTTCAGCACGAGATTGGCTATCTGGAAGCGGCCGGGTTCGTCAGCTACCTCATCGAGCGTGGCGGCTGGAATACGTTCCGTGATTTCTACAGCGAGGTCTCGGCCGACGACGGGCCGACGCTGGCCGACGCGGTCGACGTCAATTTGCAGCGCTACTATGGCGCGACGCTGGCCCAGATCGAGGCCGAATGGATGGCCGCGCTACAGAGCGTCCCGGTCGACCCGGCGGCCGTCGATGATCTGCGTACCACGATTCGCTATTACAACGTGGCCCGGCATTATCAGGAGATCTATGACCCCACGGCTCATTATCTGAGCGCCTGGCTGCCCCACCCGACGCAGGTGCGTGAGTTCGGCAACCCCGCCGACCTGACGCGCCGCCCCGAAGAAGAGATCAACATCATGCTCGAAGTGATGCTGACGGCGGCCGACACGGCTCTGCGCGGCGGCGACTTCAGCCGGGCCAACGTCATCCTCGACAGTGTGAACAACATTCTCAATAACAACGGGGCCATCATCGATCCCATGGCGACCAGCTACCTCAATATCGTGCGCGCCGCGGCCGAATATGGCTACGAGCTGCACACGGTTGACCTGCAAGGCAATGTCGCCTACGCCATGGCCACCCAGGCCCCCTACATCAAGCTGGTGCGGCTGGTGATGGAGCAGCGCGGGACGGATTGGGTGATTCTTTCACATTAGAACTTCGTTCAGGCATCCACCGGCGGCACGGCCGCAGCACCTCGTCCAAAGCGCGCTCCGGTCACCAGCCCCACGCTGAGCAGGATGATTGCCAGCCCCAGCAGCATGCTCAGGCTGAACGGCTCATGCAGGAAGATGATTGCCCACGTGGAGCCGAATACCGGTACCAGAAAGGTGACGCTGGCCGTGCGGGTCGGGCCGATGTTTTTCAACAGGAAAAAGTAGAGCACGTAGGCGAAGGTGGTGGAGACGAGGATCAGCGCCGCCAGCGCGCCAACAGCCATCGGCGATGGCCGGATCGCCGGAGCCACCGCTGCCGGCACGGCCAGCCACACAGCCGCCGCCAATAGCTGAGTCGTCGAGGCGTAGGCCGCCGGCAAGCTGCTGATATGCCTCGCGGCATAGACCGCGCCCATGCCGTAGAAGAGGGCCGCCAGCAGCGAGGCCAGCACCGCCATGAGGATGCCCCGGTCGAGCGTCAACGGCGCGCCGCCCACCAGCACCCCCACCCCAACCACGCCCAACAGCACGCCCACGATCTTGCGGCCGGTCAGCTGTTCGCTGCCCCACGCCGCGGCCACCAGCGCCGTGAACAGTGGCGTCGTCGAGTTCAGGATGGCGGCCAGCGAGACGCTGAGCCGAAGTTCGGAGAAAGCGATCAGCGTGAAGGGCAGAGCGGAGTTGAGCAGACCGACGATCAAATATTTGCGCCAGTTTTCCCGCAGCCGCAACGTATCACGCAGACTGGTCTGTCGCAGGGTCAGCCGGGCCACCCCCAACAGAATCAGCCCGGCGAGGAGCACCCGGATGAACATCAGCCGCAGCGGGCCGAATTCAGGCACGGCTACGCCGATAAACAAAAAAGAAGCGCCCCATACGGCGCCCAATATCAACAACGCTCCATAATGGATCGGTTTCAAGGCAATCTCTCCTTCGTCATCGCGGTTATGGCGGCCACCCTGACCGTGTTATTATACACGACGTCGCCGCAGGCCGAATCATACAACTCCTCGGTTTGCGGGCAGTTCTGAACGAGGTAAACAGTCGTGATCCATCAACTGCGTATTTATGAGATTTTCGAACACAACAAGGCCGCCTTTCATGATCGTTTCCGCGACCATGCCTGGCGCATCATGCAGTCTTACAGCTTCCACATTCTCGGCATTTGGGAGGCGCAAACGGACGGGCGCACTGAGTTCTACTATCTGCTGTCCTGGCCCGACGAGGCAACGATGCGCGCCGGGTGGGCGGCGTTCCTGGCCGATGAAGAGTGGAAGGCCATCAAGCGCGAGACGGCCGCCCGCCACGGCGATCTGGTCGGCACAATCGAAGAGCGGGTGCTGTTCCCAACGAGCTATTCGCCGATCTAGACCCGGCGATCACCGCCGCAGCGTTTCGTTAGCGTATTTCGTAACGGCTCGTTTGTGCTACAATAACGTCGAGCAAATTGCCGCGACAAGCGAAGTAGAGAGGATCGTACATGATCGAGGTTATGATCGAAAGCATTCGCATCAGCCTGGTGTCCCAGCACCGCATTGTGCTCCTGCGTGAAGTGGACAGCGAGCGCCAGCTACCTATCTGGATCGGCCCCTGCGAGGCCGACGCCATCACCATCGAGCTGCAAGACGTGAAAGTGGCGCGGCCGCTGACCCAGGACCTGCTCAAAAACGTCATCACCGAACTGGGTGGCACGCTCTCTCATGTCCTGATCAAGGAGCTGAACGAGAGCGTCTTCCATGCCCGCCTGTTCATCAACATGGAGGGCGAGCGCGAACCGCGCGAGATCGATTGTCGCCCGTCCGACGCCATCGCCCTGGCCGTGCGGGCCAAGGTGCCGATTTTCATCTCCGAAGAAGTGATGGATGTCGCCGGGGTGGAGCCGGAGCCTGATATGCAGGAGGGGTCGGATGATGCCGAAGGGGCCGACGACATCGGCCCGTTCGATGCGTTCAGCGACTTCCTCGACACGCTGGATTTCGACGACTTCGCCGGCGGCGACGACGAACGTCCCTAGACAATTAGGAATTACGAATCAGGAATCAGGAATTGAAGAGGACGCTTCTTCCGGCTCCTGATTCCCGATTCCCCACATTCCTGATTCATAATGGATACGATTGAAGAACGCCTGCCGCCCCATAGCGTCGAAGCCGAGGAAGCCGTCCTCGGTTCGCTGCTGATCGACCCCGACGCCATATTTGAAGTGTCCAGTTTCTTGCGCCCGGATGCTTTCTATCGGGCGCAAAATCGCTGGATCTATGAGGCCATCCTCGCCCTCAACGAGCGGCGCGTGCCGCTGGACGTCGTCACTCTCATCGACGAGCTGCGCCGCCGCGAGCAACTGGACGAGATCGGCGGCGAGCCGACGGTCATCAGCCTGCTCAATGCCGTGCCAACCTCGATCAACGTCGAAGCCTACGGCAAGATGGTGGAGGCCGCGTCCACTCGCCGCAACCTGATCCTGGCCGCCGGGGCCATCGCCAAGCTGGCCTATAACGAGGCCGAGGACATCGACGTCGTCCTCGATCGCAGCGAACATGCCCTGTTCAGTATCAGCGAGAAGCGCACCAACCGCGACCTGAAGCCGCTGAAGGAGATCGCCGGCGATTATCTGGAGCGTATCGAACTGCTGCGCGACCGCGGCGACGAGTTCATCGGCATCCCCACCGGCTTCACCGACCTCGACCGGATGCTGAGCGGGCTGAACAAGTCGGACCTGGTCATCATTGCCGCCCGGCCCAGCATGGGCAAGACGGCGCTGCAGAACGCCATCGCGCTCAACGCCGCCCGTCGCTATGACAAGCGGGTGGCCATGTTCAACCTGGAGATGTCGGGCGAGCAGCTGGTACAGCGCATGATCGCCGCCGAGACGCGCATTGATTCCCAGCGGCTGCGGCGCGGCGATTTGGCCGATCATGAGTGGGCCATCTTCCTGGAGGCGCTCGGCCGCCTGTCGGAGTCGCGCATCTTCATCGACGACACGCCGTCGATCACCCCCATGCAGTTGCGGACGAAGTGCCGCCGGCTCTATGCCGAGCATGGGCTGGACCTGATCATGATCGACTACCTGCAACTCATGTCGGCCGAACGCTCGACGAACAACCGCGTGCAGGAAGTCAGCGAGATTTCGCGCGAGCTGAAGGGGTTGGCCCGCGAGTTGGACATACCGGTCGTGGCCGCCGCCCAGCTCAGCCGCGCTGTGGAGCAGCGCCAGAACAAACGGCCGGTGCTGTCGGATTTACGCGATTCGGGCTGTCTGACCGGTGACACGTTGGTGACGCTGGCCGATTCGGGCGAGCGTATCCCCATGCGCGATCTGGTGGGCCGCTCCGACTTCGCCGTGTGGGCCATGAATCCGACGACTTATCGGCTGGAGCGTGCCGTCGTTAGCAAGGCGTTTTCGACGGGGACCAAGCCGACGTATCGCCTGACAACCCGGTTGGGGCGCACAATCCGTGCCACAGGCAACCATCTATTCATGACCATCAAGGGCTGGGAGCGGCTGGACGAACTGGCGGCCGGTGTCTACATTGCCCTGCCGCGGGCAATGTCGGGCACCGACGAGCAAACGATGGGCGACGCCGAACTTGCGCTACTGGGTCACCTGATCGGCGACGGCTGCACCTTGCCGCGCCATGCTATCCAGTACACCACCAAGGAAAGCGACCTGGCCGAGATGGTCAGTGATCTGGCCACCACGGTGTTCGGCTCGGAAGTGCGCCCGCGAATTCAGCAAGAGCGCACCTGGTATCAGGTGTATCTCTCGTCTACGAGGCATCATACCCACGGCACGCGCAGCGCCGTCAGCGAATGGCTCGACGCTATGAGGGCATGGGGATTGCGCTCATATGAGAAGCGCGTGCCGGGGCGCGTATTCCAGCAGCCATCTCATGCCATCGCCCTGTTCCTGCGCCATTTGTGGTGCACCGACGGCTGCATGCGCATGACCTGGGGAAAAAGCCCCCGGCCGGCGATTTATTACGCAACCAGCAGCGAGCAGTTGGCGCGCGATGTGCAATCGCTGTTGCTGCGGCTGGGGATCAACGGGATGCTGAAGCGCGTATCACAAGGTGACAAGGGACGCGCTCAATACCATATCGTCGTGGGTGGCAAGGGCGATGTACTGCGCTTTGCCCACTCCATAGGAGCCGTGAATCCGGCTCGCGAGGAGCGACTGGATGAGATTATCGCCTATATCGAGGAGCGGGAAGAGAATACCAACCGGGATGTAATCCCCCAGCCGGTATGGGACGCGCACGTGCGTCCGGCCATGCAAGCAGCCGGTGTCACGCAGCGGGCACTCTACGCGGGCATCGGCACACCCTATGGCGGCACAACCATCATGAACCAGAACCTTAGCCGCGAGCGGGCCGCGCGAGTGGCGCAGGCCGCGGAATCGGCCGAGTTGCAGGCGCTGGCCGAGAGCGACGTCTATTGGGACTTGATCGTCTCGATCGAACCGGACGCCATCGAAGAGGTCTTTGACCTGACCGTGCCCGGCC
>DAOMSB010000145.1:0-5524 GCA_035446145.1 Promineifilum sp. (SeqCode)
GCTTCCGCGATAAAGAGACGGAGAGGATTTTTAAGCGTCAGCTATCGCGCAAGCTCCCGTCTGATATTCAACAGGTAGCGTTGCGAAAACTCCGTATGCTCAATCGAGCACAATCTCTTCAGGATTTACGTGTTCCTCCTGCGAATCGCCTTGAGAAGTTGTCCGGCAATCGTTCCGGTCAATATAGCATACGGATCAACGATCAGTGGCGCATTTGCTTCGCCTGGCGGGATGAAGATGCCTACGAGGTCGAGATCGTTGATTATCATTCATGAGGATATCCATGCGTAGAGAGTTGTCCCCCGTACACCCCGGCGAGGTATTGTTAGAGGAATTCCTCATCCCGATGGATCTGAGTCAAAATCGCCTGGCTCTTGACATCCACGTACCGCCTCGGCGCATCAACGAGATCGTTCAGGGCAAGCGGCGCATTACAACGGACACAGCCTTGCGATTGGCGCGCTATTTTGATATGTCGCCGCAGTTCTGGCTCGGCTTGCAGCTGGACTACGACCTGGACGTGGCCGAGGATGAGTTAAGTGAGCGCATCGAGCGCGAGGTGCGAGTTTATTCGCCGGCCTGAACCACTTCGCTTTGCGGCCTCAAACGCGCCAGCAAGACAAGCGCCATCAGTGTCACCCCCAGAGCCACAATCTGAACAACATGGATGCCGTTCATGATCAGCGGCGTCGTCTCTTTATAGGCATCCACAAACAACCGCCCCCCGGCATAAACGGCCGCAGCCACCAGGAACGGCCGCCCCTCCATCCCCCGGAATCGCAACGATGTCGTCGCCCACCACGCCGTCAGCGCAACAACGCCGGCCAGCACCTCATAGAGCTGGACGGCATGTCGTCGCACGCCGAACTGATCAATCCCCCACGGCAACGACGTCAGCGAACCATACCCCGCGCCGCCGAGAAACTCGGCCAGGCTAACCGTCATGAGGAACACGAGGACCCCCGGCGCGAGGACATCCAGCGTGGGCCAAAGAGCGAGGTCTCGCCAGCGGCCGTAGAAGAAGGCCGCCGCTAACCCGATGAACACGCCCCCGAAGACGTTGTAGCCGCTGGTCAGCGGCCAAACGATACCGAGCAGATTGTCGTCGTAAGATGACCAATGCAGCAGGACGAAGACCAGTCGCGCGCCAATGAAACCACCCAGCAGGGCAACCGACGCGAGCGCATAATGGCTTTCAGGATCGCGGCTGAGCCGCCGCGCCGCCCGATCGACGGCAAAGAGGGCCAGCCATATGCCGAAGAGATAGGTCAGCGGCCCGGTCGGCAGGCCGATGGGGCCGATATTGAGGTAAGGGAGCATCAGTAAATTGCGAACAAGGTAATTACGTTACACTTCCAAAACATCACCGGACATCGGATTCATCGGATGGCCGCACTGTATATTCAAGCCATACAATGCCGCTTGGAAAGACCCGGTGGGAAGTCAAATCCAGCCGATGGAGCATCGACGGCGTCGGTAGCAAGGGACGTCCCCCACCCAGCAGGACAGGAACAATGGCCGGCTCCACGGTATCGACACAGTCCAGGGCGAGCAGGCTTTGAAAGAGTTCGCCGCCCCCAAAGAGCCAAATGTCCTTCCCCGGTTCCGAGCGCAATTGATTGAGAACAGCCTCAATATCATTGGAAAGGACGGTAACTTGAGGGTGGTCTTCCTGCCGAAGCGTCTTCGAGAAAACCAGAACCCGCTTTCCCCAGAATCCGTCGGCTTCTTTCACTATCCCTTCGTAGGTAAGGCGTCCCATGAGAAGGGTGTCGAACTCGTCGAACAACGCGCCAAAGTCTATGGTGGGTTCGTCGACAATCCAGCCCGTCTTGCCGGCCGAATCGGCGATGTATCCATCCAGACTGCATGCGACCTGATAGCGGATTCTACGCATCGATATCTCCATTTGGGCTATTGCCCAGGCCTTATTCCAGCAGCTTCTCGATTCGATCCTCCAATACCCCCTGACTGATCGTGCCGATCAGCACCTCGCGGACGACGCCGTTCTTGTCGATAAAAATCGTCGTCGGCAGGTTGAGTACCCCATAAAGATGATTGACGGTCATATCTTCGTCTACCAGCAAGGGGTAGGTCAGGCCGTGGACGCGGGCATACTCGCCGATAAGCGCCGCCGACTCAGCCTGATTTAGCCCGAGGATCGCTACCCTCCCGTCATAAAGGGCGTTTGCGTTCTCGAAATAGGGCATCTCCACGCGGCAGGGCGGGCACCACGTGGCCCAGAAGTTCAGGACGACCGGCATCCCGCCATCGGCCGTGAAGTCGCGCAATGTGACGGTTCGGTCGTCGAAGGTCTGGAGCGTGAAATCAGGGGCGAGGTTGCCAATGTAGGGCGCGGTCGTGAGCGGCATCGGCTCGTTATTACCGCCCGCCTCGCGCGAGAGATAAATCCATCCCGCGCCGATCAGGGCGACCAGGACGATGAGAGTGAGCCACTCCAGCCGTGCGCGCATCGTTTGATCAATGGGTCAGCAAGTCAGTAAATTAGTAGGTCAGTAACGCAGCAGGTTAGTCAGTCAGTGCAATTGTACTGATCCACTGATCTACCGATCCACTGATCACTGCCTGCCCGGTCAGATCATAGGTCATGGCCCCGTCGATGCGCACCGGCACCAGTTCGCCCAGCGGTAGTTCGCCGGGGATGAGCACCAGCCCGTCGATCTCCGGCGCATCACGATAGGTGCGGCCGACGCTCAAGCCGTCGCCATGCCCCTCGATGAGGACAGGCAAAGTGCGGCCGACCTGGGCCTGATTGCGCGACAGCGAGATGGCTTGCTGCAGCTCCATTAGTTCCGCCTGTCGTGCCTGTTTGACGGCCTCTTCCACCTGCCACGAGACAGTGGCCGATGGTGTGGACGCCTCATAAGAATAGGTGAATGCGCCGACGCGGTCGAACTGGAGATCGTGCACAAATGTCTTCAGCGCGTCGAACTCTTCGTCCGTCTCGCCGGGGTAGCCGACGATGAAGGTCGTGCGGATAGCAATGTCGGGCATGGCCGCGCGCAGCTTCTCCAGCGTGCCGTAGACCCATTCGATGTTGGCCGGGCGGCGCATGCGCTTCAGCGTCTCGCGGTGGCCATGCTGCAAAGGGATGTCGAGATAGGGCAATATTTGCGGCGTGGTTGCCATCGTCTCGATGAGTTCGTCGGTGACGTAGCCGGGATAGGCATACATGATGCGAATCCAGGGGATGTCGGGTGCGGCGGCTGTGATCTCCTTGAGGAGATAGGTGAGGCCGTTTTTGATGCCCAGATCATGACCGTAGTCAGTGGTGTCCTGGGCGATAAGAATCAGTTCGCGCACCCCGGCCGCCTGGAGACGGACGGCTTCAGCGACGATGGCCGCGGGCGGGCGGCTGACGTGGGTGCCCTTGATTTGCGGAATGGCGCAGAAAGCGCACGGTCGTCGGCAGCCGTCGGCGATCTTCAGGTAGGCGCTGGCCCCCTGCACCGTGGCCCGCAATACGTTGCGCTCGTCGCGGCCGACGGTGGCCGCCTCGTCGGGCAGATGATAGAGCGGTTCCGGGTGCTTGCGGCGACGCAATTCGCGCACAAAAGGCACGATGTCCATCCAGCGGCGTGTGCCGATGACGCCATCGATGCCCGGCACCCACTCGACCACTTCATCACCATATCGCTGGGCCATGCACCCGGCGGCGATGAGCAACTGGTTTTGTCCCTTCAGGTCGGCCAACTCGCGCAGCGCGCCGATCGATTCCTGACGGGCGCTCTCGATGAAGCCGCAGGTGTTGACGATGAGCACGCCGGCGTCGTCGGGGTCGTCGGTCGCCGAAAAGCCGGCCCTATAGAGCAGGTCGGCCATGCTGGTGGAATCAACCGTGTTCTTGCTACACCCCAGAGAGAGGAGATAGAACTGCTTTTTCTGCTTGGCTTTGCTCATCAATTGCCTGCTACTGCGTTGTCCGCCAGGTCTCTTCATGCCGCTCGCCGCGGCCGCCCAGACGGCCGAGAGCCACGTCGTTGATCGTCACGAACACACCGATGGCGTTGCCGGTGACGATCTTGGCTTCGTTCTGGGCCGTCCATTCGAACGTATCATTGGTCTTGGCGATCCCACTGAAGACCACGCTGTCATCGATCGTCACCTCGACCCACGTCCGCTCCAGAATATCGAGCTTGAGGGCGATCTCGTCAAGCGTGGCGGGCAAGGGCGGCCGTGTAGCCGTGGGGGTGGCCACGCCACCGGGGTTATTCCGGCTGGTGTCCATGATCGGCTGTTCCGTCCCATCGACGAAAATCGCCGATCCCGAGGCTGACTCCTGAGTCGCCGCGGGGGTGACGGTAGGCGTTGCGGTAGCACCCGTGACCTCGGCCACGGCATCCTGTACCGCCGAGGTGAACTCCTGCACGACGTTGGCCTCGCCGCCACGGCCGAAGAGAATCGGGATGAAGCGGTTGGCGATCAGGGCCAGCGCGATGACCAGGGCAATGATGATCACGATCTGGAGCATGCTGCTCGATCCGCCGCCATTGCTGACCGCGTCGAACCCCTTGCCGTTGACCTCCATGTTCACCGGATCAAAGAACGGCTGATCCTGGCGTTCGGGTAACGGATTGTCGGGCGTGATCTCCTGATTGGGGCGCGCAACCATGACCTGCGCTTCCATCCCCTGAACAGTCAGGTAGCGATCCAGCAAAGGTTGCGGGTCAAGCCCCAGGAAGCGGGCGTAATTACGCAGAAACCCACGCGCGTGAACGGGCGTGGGTAGCGCGTCATATTGACCGGTCTCAAACGCCGCCAGATAGCGCGCGTTGATACGGATTTTCGCCTGTACTTCTTCCAGCGTCAGCCCTCTGTTTTCGCGGGCTTCGCGCAATATGTGACCGATCTCGTCCATGCGGGCGTCGATCGTTCCTTCCGGGCAGTCACTTGGTGACCGCTACCGGTGAGCGGCAATTGCCGCGAGTTAGGCCTCAACCTCGGCGACCGCTTCGTCCACCACCTCGGCAACCTGGGCCGCAGCGGCCGCGGCGGCTTCAACCGGAGCGCCCTCTTGCAGGATGACCACACGGAACTCCGGGTGGTGATCGGCGCTCAGGCGAACCGGCACCATGTGCTCGCCGATCTGGCGCAGCGCTTCGGTGCCGACCTTGCGGCGATCGATCTCCGTGCCGAGTATCTCGTTTAGCTGGTCGGCTATTTGATGGGTCGTGATCGAGCCGAACAGCTTGCCGCTATCGCCGGCGCGGGCAGTGAAGGACATCGAGACGGCGCGAATCTTCTCCGACAACACATCATATTCGGCCCGCAATTCGGCGCGGTGGGTGTCAGCCTTCTTGCGCCAGGATTCGGCCTGCTTCATCACGTCGGGGGTTGCTTTAACAGCTAATCCCTTGGGCAGCAGGAAATTGCGGCCGTAGCCGTCAGCCACGGTGTAGACTTCTCCGGCATAGCCCAGATTGTCAACGTCTTGCTTCAATAACACTTTCATCGACACAGACTCCTGATTTTTCGAGTATCGCAGGTCCGGGCAACTCTACAG
>DAOMSB010000146.1:0-5328 GCA_035446145.1 Promineifilum sp. (SeqCode)
TGGGGCTGGCCGGGGAGCGCTCGCATCTGGTCTTCGCCCGTTCGGCCGACGCGCCGGGCGACATGGGCGCGCTGGTCAAGGTCGCGCTGGCGAAGCTGGGCGGCCGCGGCGGCGGCAGCCCGACGCTGGCCCAGGGCGGCGGCCCGGCGGCCGATGAAGCGGCCGTGGCCGCCGTGCTGCGGCTGGAACTATAGCGCCCTGTAGCGCAATCCGCCGGATTGCTTCTTTTCCCCCCGCAATCTGACAGATTGCGCTACACCATTCCTGATTCCCGGTCTGGACTTTACAGGCCCCACCCCGTACAATCCCCCGCTATGAACCCGAACACCAACACTCGTCTCGTCCTGTTCCTGATGCTGCTCCTCGTCGCGGCCGCTCTGGTGGCTTGTGGGGGTGACGAAGCGCCCGAGGCGACCGAGGCCACCGAAGCCGTCGCCGAAGTGGCCCCCGTCGAAGAAGCCCCGACCGAGCCGGCAACCGCGCCGCCAACGGCCGAACCAACGGCCGCGCCGCCGACGGCCGCGCCGACCGAGGCCCCCACCGAGCCGGCCGTCCCCCTGTTCGCCACCGGCTATTGCGGCCACGCCTTCTACCCGGTCGTCGACGGCCGCGCGCTCACCTACGCGACCAACTCCACCCTGGAGGGCACCGGCGAATACACGACCACCTTCAGCAACGTGACCGACACCTCATTCACCCTCAGCACCGACGTGGGCGAAGGCACGATGATCGCCACCGATTGGACATGCACCGCCGACGGGCTGCTCGCGCCGCAGTTCAGCCAGCTCCCCGGCGGCATGGAAGGCATGGATATCGAGTTCACTGAGGCCGACGGGATCAGCATTCCGTCAGAGGAGATGTTCCAGGTCGGCGAATCGTGGCCGCTCCACTACATTGCCAACGCGACCATGGCCGTGGGCGATGACGCGTCCATGCAGATGCAGCAGACTTTCGACATGACCAACACCGTCACCGCCATCGAGGCGATCAGCGTGCCGGCGGGCGATTTCCCCAACGCGGTGCGCGTCGAGACGACCGGCTCCATCAGCACAGCCGTCACCATGGGCGGCCAACAGCAGCCGGGCGTCTCGTTCGATCTGAACTACACCAGCTGGTACGCCGAAGGCGTCGGGCTGGTGCGCCAGGAGATGCCCGATTTCTTCGGCACGGGCAGCAATTACATCACCGAACTGGTCTCGGTCGATTAGCCGATCGGCTCGCCGATGCCGTTGGTGCAGGCCGCGCCCAGCTCGGGGGTGTTCGGGCCGAGGCGATAGCGCTCGATGAACCGGTCGACGCGACTGTCCTTGATGTCGTCCACCTCCAGCTGCGTCCCCCAGGTCGTCAGCACGATGGGGCTGCGCTGCTCCGGGTAGGGGCTGATCAGCGTGAAGGTCTGGCCGCGGAACTTGTCCTGGATGGCGGCGATTGTCTCGGCCGGGGTGTCGGTGCGATAGGTGATCCACGCCGTGCCGTGCTCCAGCGCGTGGATGGCGTGGGCGTTATTGAGCGGCGTGTCATAGATGCCGCAGTTCTGCCAGACGGGGTCATGGACGCCGCCGGCGGGGGGTATCTCGCCGAACGGGATGCTAAGGTTGACCTGGTGGCCCTGCGAC
Source organism: Promineifilum sp. (SeqCode) (assembly GCA_035446145.1). Lineage (GTDB taxonomy): Bacteria > Chloroflexota > Anaerolineae > Promineifilales > Promineifilaceae > Promineifilum. Next base: position 1,617 of record DAOMSB010000146.1, read on the forward strand.
GGCCGCGGGTAGTTGATCACGCCCTGAATCTCCGGCTCCGGCCGCAGCGCCAGCCACAGCAGGGCGCCCAGCACGATGACGCCGGCGGCCGCGCCCAGGGCGATTAGAACTGTGCGGTTGGATGAGGTTTCCTGCTTGACTGCTTTCTTGTTCGCCGGCTTCTTCCGGCTTCGTGCTGAACCCATGATGTTGTCTCCTCAAATAAGTCCGGGGTGACCGGCACAAAATCGAACGGTATATTGACAAATTTCCGCGCCGCGCGCAAATAAACGGACGAGTCTCTCACTTAACCCGGAGATCGCTTTTCACGATTTATCGATGGTAGACGCGGCCCGATTTTGTTAACATGGGCCTCAGTCCGTCATACATCCTTTGGTTCAGGGGGATTATCCCGTGTTCGCGCGCTATATCATCACCATCCTGCCCACCGGGGAGACATTGCCCCACCCCGTCGCCGACGAAAGCGGCACGCTTCGGCTGGAGCTGCCCGGCCGTTCCGTCACCATCGAGACGCCCGACGCTGTACCGGATACCGCCCTGGTTATCCGGCATGAGCCGGATCAGATCACGATCACCGAAGGCCACCCCATCCCGGCGACGACCGGCGGCCTGCCCCATTCGGGCATCTACAACGAGTTCATCATCGACGCCGCCGAGGCGCGCGCCCACAACGACACCTTCGGCCTGCTGGCCTGCTACTATGCCCGCGACGGCCGCGCGCTGCGCCTGTCCAACTCGCTGCGCCTGCTGCGGCGCGGCGCGGGGCTGGGCACGGACGAGCTGGGCGTGGCCGAGATGTTCCTCTTTGGCGGCTGGACGCCCAGCGAGCGGATCATCGTCCGCGACGCCTGGCGGCTGGCGGCGGGCACGGAGTATCGCTTCCCGCTGGACGGCCGCCCCCACACCGCCACCCGCCTGACCCGGACGTGGACGTCGGTCATCGACGAGCCGGTGAACCGGGTAGTCGACCGCGTCTGCGACCTGTGGAACACCGCGCTGGAGTCCCATTTCGACCCCATCGACGGGCCGATTGGCCTGATGCTGAGCGGCGGGCTGGACTCGCGCATGGTGGCCGGGGCGGCCGCGGCGCGGGGCAAGCAGCTGGTGGGCCTCACCTTCGGCGATTTGCGCAGCGACGAGGTGAAGATCGCCGGGCGCGTGGCCGAGACGACCGGCGCGAAATGGCTCCCCAGCGGGATGGACGCCGATTTCGCCTTCGAGCGGCTGGCCTTCGACCGCGTCAATCGCGTCCACGAGACGATGTATAACCTGATGTGGGACGCCAACGCCCCCCTGCTGGCGGCCGAGGGCGTGGCCCATTTCTCCACCGGCGCGACCTTCGAGACGGTCTTCGGCGGCCAGAAGGACGCCGACAAGCGCCGCCGCTTTCTGCTGAACCTGCGCCAGTCGCTGCTTGGGGCGTGGAAGGTTCCGGCGGCCACGGCCGCCGAGCGCGTCGCCGTGGCCGAGGCGATCAAGGGGATCGGCCGCAAGCGCGCCCGCCATTATGCCCCGCTGCTGGCCGAGCCGTACCGCTCACTGGTGGCCGACAACCTGGCCGCGGCCGAGCGCGAGGTGGACGAGCGGGTGGCGCTCATCGCCGCCACCGGCCCCATCACCGCCGCCCAGATTCGCGAGCGGTTCGACAGCGAGCATTACCAGACCCACTACAGCCGCAATCAGGAGCGCCAGCTTTTCACCTACGGCACGGTGGTGCTGCCGACCATCGACCGCGACCTGGCCAACTATCTGACCAACCTGCCGGCGGGGATGAAGTATGACCACGCGCTCTACTATCGCGTTATTCGTCGCCTCTATCCCGATCTGGCGGCTCTCCCCGTGCCGAACCTGGGCACCGGCGTCAACAAGTCACAATTGCGCATCGAGCTGAATCGCGTCTGGCAGATCCAGCGCAAGCAGCGCCTGACGACGTGGGTCAACTTCTCCGACTGGATGCGACTGGACGACAATATGGCCAAGTATGAGCGGCTGTTCCTGGAGCAGGGCCATTTCTTCGACGGCGACGCCATCCGCGCTTTCTTCACCGATGTCCGCGCCGGCCGCCGCTCCATCTACGACGGCGGCGAGACGACCGGCTTCCTCAATCTGGCCTATTTGCAGGACGAGCGGCGAATGGCGTGACGAGTGAAGAAATGTACGAGATACGAAGTACAAAGTACGAAAGAAGAGCGCGCCTTTCGTACTTTGTACTTCGCCTTTACTCGTCACTCGTCGCTCGTCATCTTGTCGGACGACAGGAGTCGTCACTCGCCGTTCTCTTGTCGTCCGTCGTCGGTTGTGCGCCCCCCAACATTAAAAATACACTCCCAATTGTTGCACGGTCGCTATAGGCCGAGGATAATTTGCCTCATCGGGTTTTGGGATCGTCCGATTTCATCCGCAAATAGCCGTATTACCGCAAACTGGCCCAGATAAAACCGGATATCAGCAGGACCGCGGCCGCTCCGCCGGATGGGAGCCTGGGGCCGCGAATACATTACATTTATTACCTGGAAAATCTACAAACCGTTCGTAGTAGGTGCTTTAGCGCCGCTCCGGAACGCGGCTAAAGCCGCTAACTACAAACCAAACCGTTCATACGGCCGTTGAATTACCTGGGAGCCGCATCGGCCGCGCCACGCGTCGGGGCTGCCGGGCTACGTTCCACGTATTTTCAGGAGTTATTATGAGTTTGACCATCGGCAAAATGCGCCGGTTGCAGCAATGCAGCACGCCCGACGGCCTGTTCGTCATCGTCGCCCTCGATCATCGCGAGGACCTGCGCCGCCTTCTCAAGCCCATTGAACCCGACAGCCTCAGCTATGGCGAGATGGTCGCCTTCAAATCCGAGGTGGTGCAATCGCTGTCCGGCGTGGTGTCGGCCGTGCTGCTGGACCCGGAATACGGCGCGGCCCAGGCCATCGCCGGCGGCTCGCTGCCCGGCAATACCGGCCTGCTGGTGACGATTGAGGCGACCGGCTACACGGGCGAGGCCACCAACCGGCGCACGACCTTGCTGGAAGGCTGGAGCGTGGAAAAGATCGCCCGCATGGGCGCGTCGGGGGTGAAGATGCGCCTCTTCTATCACCCCGAAGCCAAAAGCGCCGCCAGGCAGGAGGCGCTGGTCGATGAGGTCGCCGCCGCCTGCCGCGCCGCCGACATCCCTCTGTTTCTGGAGCCGCTGTCCTATTCGCCGGTCAAGGGCAAGGCGTTGTCGTCGGCCGAGAAGCGGGCGGTGGTCATCGAGACGGCGCGCCGCCTCTCGATGCGGGGGATCGATGTGCTGAAGGCGGAGTTCCCGCTGGACACGGCCGAGGAACCGCGCCGCGGCGAGTGGGAGGCGGCCTGCGCCGAGCTGACCGAGGCCAGCGCCGTGCCCTGGGTGCTGCTCAGCGCCGGCGTCAGCTTCAAGGAGTTTCGCCGCCAGACGGAGATCGCCTGTCGCTGTGGGGCGGGCGGGGTGGTCGTCGGCCGCGCCGTGTGGCAGGAGGCGACGGAATTGCGCAACAAGGCCCACGACGATTTCCTGGCCAAGACGGCCGTCGAGCGGATGGTCGAGCTGGGCGACCTCATCGCCGAATACGGCACCCCCTGGACAAAGTATCATCCCAACCCGGCCGATGAAGTGGGGGAGGGGTGGTTTGCCAGATACGAGTGACGAGATACGAGATACGAGATACGAGATACGAGATACGAGATACGAGATACGAGA
>DAOMSB010000147.1:0-5272 GCA_035446145.1 Promineifilum sp. (SeqCode)
TCGGCTAGGCATACGATCGTCAATCTTATCAGATTCACAATAGATGTCAAGACTCACAACGTTCGTTTTATCGGATAACTTCGCCTGATCGGCGATAATACCGTTAGCGATTAGCGCGGGCCAGGGCCATGAAATCATCACCGGCCCACTTGCGGCTGGTTCGCTTGTCGTCTTCCTTGCCAAACCGCACGACCTCACCACCCTCGGTCACAGCCTCCACGGCCAGGCCCAGGCTCTGAAGCTCCTTCACCAGCACGCGGAACGATGCCGGAACGCCAGGTTCTTCGATAGGCTCATTCTTGACGATAGACTCGTAGGTCTTGACTCGTCCCTGGGTGTCATCCGACTTGACGGTCAACATCTCCTGCAGGGTGTGGGCCGCGCCATAAGCCTCCAGCGCCCAGACTTCCATCTCGCCGAAGCGCTGACCACCGAATTGGGCCTTGCCGCCCAACGGCTGTTGCGTCACCAGTGAGTACGGGCCAGTCGAACGGGCATGCGCCTTATCTTCGACCAAGTGAGCCAGCTTCAGCATGTGGAGCACGCCGACGGTCACCGGTTGATCGAAAGGCCGCCCGGTTTTACCGTCGAACAAACGCTCCTTGCCCAATGTCGGCAACGGAATGTGCGTCTGGGTCGTGATCTCGTTCGAAAGCTCGATCAACTTATCCAGTTCCGTCTTTGTCGGATCGACCTTCACGGATTCGGGCAGGAGGGCATCCTGTCGCTCCAGAACGTATGCATACCATTCACGGACGCATACCTCGACCGCAAGGGGATCTATCTCCAACCAGCGAGTCTTGGGCAGATCTTCAGGGTTAAGCGGGAATACCTCGTCGGGGTTCCAATCACGACTGCGTAACCATTCGCGGGCTACAGAGCGCCGGGCATAGGGTTCATCCACCTCAATCCGGGCGGCGTCGTAACCCAAATCGCTCAACCAGGCCACAATGAACATACGCCGAGCCTGATCTTCATTTTCCAACGTCGATGCGTCGTAGTTGATCTCGGCCAGCCAATCCCAGGCCCAGTCGCTGGCAACCTCCCAGGCATGATCGACCAGCCAGGCACGCCCCAACTCAGTGGCGATCTCCTGTTCGGTAGCCCCGTCGAACACAGGGGTGATTGCCCGGAACCCGATTCGCTCGGCCGCCCAACCCAGGTGGGTTTCCATGACCTGACCAATATTCATACGTCCAGGCACGCCCAACGGGCTAAGGATAATGTCGATCGAGCGACCATCATCCAGATAGGGCATATCCTCGATAGGGACGATCTTTGAGATGACGCCCTTATTGCCATGACGGCCGGCCATCTTGTCACCCTCGGAAATCTTGCGGCGCTGGGCCACACTGACACGAACCATTGTCTCGACGCCGGCGGGAAGGTCGCGGTCGTGCTGGCGATCGAACACCTGCACATCGACGACCTTGCCGCGTGCGCCGTTGGGCAGCCGCAAGCTGGAGTCCTTGACCTCGCGAGCCTTGTCACCAAAAATGGCGCGCAGCAGTTTTTCTTCCGGGCTTAGTTCTTTCTCGCCCTTGGGCGTGATCTTGCCGACCAGAATATCATTCTCATTGACATCCGCACCGACGCGAATGATGCCGCGCTCATCGAGATCCTTCAGCGCGTCTTCGCTCACGTTGGGGATATCGTAGGTAATCTCCTCCGGCCCCAGCTTGGTATCGCGCGCCTCGACCTCATGCTTTTCAATGTGAATGGAGGTGAAACGATCCCGTCGGACCATCGCCTCGCTCACGAGGATAGCATCCTCGAAATTGCCACCCTCCCATGAGAGGAAAGCTACCACAACGTCCTGACCCAGAGCCAGCTCGCCGTAATGCGTCGAAGAGCTATCGGCCAGCACATCGCCAATTTGCACGCGCTGACCGCGTTGCACAACAGGGTGTTGGTCGATGCACGTGCTCTGGTTGGAGCGGTTGTACTTGCGCAGGTTATAGATGCGCGGCCCGTTGTCGCCCATGACGACGATCTTGTCGCCAGAAACGCTAACGACTTCGCCGATCTGATCGGCCAGAACGACCTGACCTGAGTTCAGGGCCGCCTGCAATTCCATGCCCGTGCTGACCAGCGGTACATCCGGCTGGAGCAGCGGAACGGCCTGGCGCTGCATGTTGGAGCCCATGAGGGCACGATTGGCGTCGTCATGCTCCAGGAACGGGATCAACGCGGCCGACACGCCGACGATCTGACGCGGGGCGACGTCCATGAAGTCAATTCGCTGGACGGAAGTGAAACGGAATTGCTGATTGCGGCGCGAAGAAACGCGCGCATCGACAAACTGACCGCGATCATCGATCTGGGCGTTGGCCTGGGCAATCGTGTAACGATCTTCCTCATCGGCCGACATATAGAGGACTTCCTCAGTCAGGAAGGGCCGCACCTGCACTTCCTGAATGCCCGCTTCGCGCAAGGCATTCAGATGCTCGGCCGTAACGGTCTCTCCCTGGGCAATGATGATCTCGCCCGTCGAAGGATCAGTCACATTGACAAACACATCATGGTTTATCAGCGCATCACCCACCGGCAACTTGTTCATCACCCGGCGATAGGGCGTTTCAATGAATCCATATTTATTGACCTGGCCATAGGTCGCCAGACGACCGATAAGACCGATGTTCGGACCTTCCGGCGTCTCAATAGGACAGATGCGGCCGTAGTGGCTATGATGAACGTCACGGACTTCAAATCCCGCGCGCTCACGACGCAGACCGCCAGGGCCTAGAGCCGACAAGGTGCGCTTGTGGGTGAGCTCGGCCAACGGGTTGGCCTGCTCCATGAACTGGCTCAACTGGGAGCTGCCGAAGAATTCGCGGATGGCAGCCACCACCGGGCGGATGTTGATCAATGCCACAGGGGTGACGCTGTCACTCTCACGGATTGACATGCGCTCGCGAACCACGCGCTCCATGCGCCGCAGGCCGACACGCAACTTCGCCTGAATCAATTCGCCAACAGTCTTCACGCGGCGATTGCCAAGATGATCGATGTCATCCGGCCCTTCCTGGCCATTATTGATGAGGATCATGTGGCGGACGAAGTTGACGATATCCTGCTGGGTGATCGTTCGATGATCGAGCGGGACTTCGTTCTGCAGGTTAAGGCGCTTGTTCAGCTTGTAACGACCAACGGCCGCCAGGTCATAGCGGCGGCTGTCATACAGCTGCTCCTGGAGATATTGGGAGGCGTTGTCGAGTGTGGGCGGGTCGCCCGGCCGCATACGCTTGTAGAACTCGATCAGCGCCTGTTGGGGAATAGACTTTTCCTGGTCCCAATGCGGTTCCTGCTCGATACTGCCCTGAATGTAGAGGTGCTCGCCGTTTGTGTCGATGTCGGCAAACAAGGCCAGCAACTCTTCATCGGTGCCCTCGCTGATCAGCGGCTTGCCCAGGCCGTCGGGGATCGCGGCCATGGCACGCAGGAACAGAGTGACCGGCACCGTGCGCTTGCGATTAAACTTGATGGTAATGTAGTCGGTCTTGCGCGTTTCAAACTCCATCCACGCGCCGCGATCAGGGATTAATTTCCCCATCGCCAGCGGGCGGCCGGTCGCGCGCTCTTCCTCGACCTCAAAATAAGCGCCGGGCGAGCGGATCAACTGGCTGACGACAACGCGCTCCGTACCATTAATAATGAAGGTACCGGCCGAGGTCATGAGCGGAAAATCGCCCATGAAAATATCCTGCTCAATCGGTTGGTCCAAATCCTGGCTGTAGAGAAGAACGCGCACATAGAGCGGAGCGGCATAGCTCATGTCGCGCTCCACGCACTCCTCGACATTGTACTTCGGCTCCCCGAACCAGTAGGTCAGATTGAAATCCGCAACTTCCTTGCGCTTGCTGGGGAAATAAAGTTTTAAATCACCGTTAAAGCTTTCAATGGGAGAAATCTCATCAAAAAGCTCCGCCAATCCTTCGCTGATGAACTGCTCAAACGAGCGTAACTGAACGTCAATCAACGTCGGCAATTCCATCGGTTTCGTTGTACGAGCGTAGCTTTTGGTATAAATGCTGGACATATAGAGTCACCTGCTCCCTGGCGGGCGAAAACACATCGCCTTGGAATAACTTGTCAACCACCTAACACAGAAAAGGTGCAACCCACGCTTGCACCCTGCTCGATTGATCTTTCACTGTACGGTCAATTCTATAGCTCGCGATCAAGAGGCGGTCTTGCGCGAACTTGTAGTTTATACGAAATTGCTATTTTTGTCAACAGATTCATAAATTCTCAGGATATGTTTCGCGGCCGCCTGCCAGCTGTACTCCGCCACGACGCGATGCCGGAGTTGGTGGCCCAAATCCTCACGCAGTTGGGGTGAATGGATCAACCTGACAAGCCCCGCGACGAAGCTCCCCACGTCTCCGGGAGACGCATACACTCCCAGATCGCCCATATATTCACGATTGACCACCGTATCATAGGCCACCACCGGCAGCTCCATAGCCATATAATTGAGCAGCTTCCCGCTCCCTTCGCTAGTTGACTGCTTGGGAGCAACCGCCACATCGCAAGCGGCCAAAAAATAGGGGGCCTGGGCGAAGGGGATGCGACCGGTGAAGCTCATCATGTCATCGACCCCGTGCCGACGGGCGAGCGTCTGGTAATGCTCTACATTAGGGTAGCCCATGATCAAAAAATGGACGTCTTCCCCACGACGCCGCAACTCGACGGCCGACTCGATGAGGTGAGGAATCCCCTGATAATCCGTCAGCAATCCCAGATAGCCAATCACCGTCGTAGCGGGTGAAATATTTAGTTTTGTCCGCAAGGGGTGCTCGGCCGATAGGTAAGGGAAGCGGGCGCGATGGAATTGTCGTGCATCCGCGCAATCGGGCAAGGCGTGGAGCCGCTCGGGAGCCACCTTGAACCGGTCGCGCAAAAGAGCGATCGCCTGCCCCGAACTCGCCAAAATCGCCTGGGGCAAGTGGCGAGTAATGGCACTCTCCAGCCGATAGGCCCAAGGGTAGATCATCCCGTTTGGGTCAAGAAAATGATGGTCAACCATCTCGGCCGTCAGGCTGCCCTGATAATCAAACACCAAAGGCTTGCCCGTCACTCGGGCCATGACACCACCGATGAGCGCCCCCTCATGCATATGGCCATGAATGACATCCGGCCGGAACCGCAGGACTTCCCTGGCGGTTTTCACCGCCAGATACGCATCGAATGCTATCTTGTGCCGCGAGGAACCCACCTCATAATCGGTACGCCAAGGGAGAGGCGCAGTCCGCCGGATGTCGATGCCCGG
>DAOMSB010000148.1:0-5269 GCA_035446145.1 Promineifilum sp. (SeqCode)
CCTTATGGCATGCATCACGCATGTAGCTCCGGTTTCCTAACCGGATGATTGCCCGATCGCGGCGCCGGATAAGAATCCGGCGGTACATCGCAGCCGGCTGCTGAAAAAACCCGGGCCGACAGGCCGACAGGTCTCCCGATTGATCATCCTCACCATTCCGCTTATAATTAGCACATATGTTCTTAATTTAGCGCCCTGTCATCCAGTCTGATACAATCGCGACCTATGAAATTCAACGTTGCCCTGGCCCAAATTGCCCCCACCCTCGGCGATGTCGCCGCCAATCTGGAAGCCCACCTCGTCGCCATCGACGAAGCGCGGGCCGCCGGCGCGGCGCTGATCGTCTTCCCCGAACTGTCGCTGACCGGCTACGCGCTGGGCGACCGGGCGTGGGATGTGGCCATCCGCCCCACGGCCGACGACCCGACCTTCCTCAAGCTGCTGGCCGCGTCGGCCAAAATCGACATCGTCGCCGGCTTCGTCGAGATCGACGACCGCCATCGCCTCTACATCAGCGCCGCATACCTCGCCGGCGGGGGGCTGGTGCACCTGCATCGCAAGCTCTACCTGCCCACCTACGGGCTGTTCAACGAGAGCCGCGTCTACACTCCCGGCCAGTCGCTGCGCGCCTTCGACACCCGCTTCGGCCGCGTGGGGATGCTCATCTGCGAGGACATCTGGCACGCCTCGTCCCCCTGGCTGCTGTGGCAGGACGGGGCCGACATCCTCATCCTCATCTCGGCCTCGGTGGAGCATAATCAGGGCGAGGCGCTCTCCACGGCGGGCAAGGTGCTGAGCATGTGCCGCGCCTACGCGCTGCTGTTCACCGATTTCGTCGTCCACGTGAACCAGACCGGCGAGGACGACAGCGGCCGCTATTGGGGCAACTCGGTCGTCTATGGGCCGGACGCTTCCTTATTAATAGAAGGCCCGCGCGACGAGGCGGCCGTCGTCACGGGCGAGATCGACACCGCGCTGCTGGCCCCCGCCCGCCGCGCCCTGCCCCTGCTGCGCGACGAGCGCGCCGATCTGGTGGCGCGGGAGTTGGGGCGAATATTGATGATCGACGCGGGCATGTGACACCCGCGTCCACACCCACTCACAAGGCAGATTCAATCGTGACCCAGGAATACATCGAAATCCACAACGCACGCGAAAATAATCTCAAGAACGTCTCCTTGCGCGTTCCCAAGCGCCAAATCACCATCTTCACCGGCGTGTCGGGGTCGGGCAAATCGTCGATCGTCTTCGACACCATCGCCACCGAAGGCCAACGGCTGCTGAACGAGAACTTCAGCATGTTCGTGCGCAACTTCCTGCCGCGCTTCGGCCGCCCCGACGCCGACGTCATCGCCAATCTGTCTATGCCGGTCGTCGTCGACCAGAAACGGATGGGCGGCGGCTCCCACTCGACCGTCGGCACCATCACCGACATCTCGCCGGTGCTGCGGCTGCTGTTCTCGCGGGCCGGGCAACCGTTCGTCGGCTACTCCAACGTCTTCTCATTCAACGACCCGCAGGGCATGTGTCCCGAATGCAACGGCCTCGGCCGCAAACTGGCTGTCGACATGGAGCGTTTCCTCGACACCTCGCTCTCGCTCAACGAAGGCGCGCTGCTCGGCCCCGGCTACGCGGTGGGCAAATGGGACTGGAGCTTCATCGTGCAGTCGGGTCTGTTCGATGTCGACAAGAAGCTCGACGACTACAGCGCCGAAGAGCTGGAGCTGCTGCTCCATAGCCCGCCGCGCAAGGTGCAGACGGAGTTCGGCGGCCGAACGATCAACCTGACCTTCGAGGGGGTCGTGGCCAAGTTCACCCGCAAATACATCAAACAGGACACGGCCAATCATTCGGAGCGCACCCTGAAGACGGTCGCTCCCTACATCACCGAAGGCCCCTGCCCCGCGTGTCATGGCGCGCGGCTCAACCAGGCGGCGCTCGGCTGCCGCATCAACGGCTACAACATCGCCGACCTGCAATCCATGGAGATCGCCCATCTAATCGAGGTGATCCGGGCCATCGACAGCCCCGTCAACGTCACGATGATCGCCACACTGACCGAGCGCCTGCAACACCTGATCGACATCGGGCTGGAATATTTGACCCTCTCGCGCCCCACCGACACCCTGTCCGGCGGCGAATCGCAGCGGGTGAAGATCGTCAAGCAGCTCAGCAGCAGCCTGATCGACGTGATGTACATCTTCGACGAGCCGAGCATCGGCCTGCACCCGCGCGACATCCATTTGATGAACGAACTGCTGCAGAAGCTGCGCGACAAGGGCAACACGGTGCTGGTGGTGGAACATGACCCGGCGGTGATCGCCATCGCCGACCATGTGGTCGACGTCGGCCCGCGGGCGGGCGCGGCCGGCGGCGAAGTCGTCTATGAGGGCAAGCTCCAGGGGCTGCTCCAGTCGGGCACGCTCACCGGCCGCTATATGGGACAGACGCTGCCCATCAAAGCCCAATTCCGCCCGCCGAAGGGGTTGCTGCCCATCCGCAACGCCCGCGCCAACAACCTGCAAAATGTGAGCGTCGACGTGCCCGCAGGCGTGTTGACGGTCATCACCGGCGTGGCCGGCAGCGGCAAAAGCTCGCTCATCAACCAGACCTTCCTGAAGCGCCACCCCGAAGCGATCGTCATCGACCAGGCGGCCGTGGGCGCCAACAGCCGCTCCAACCCGGCCACCTACACCGGCATCCTCGACGACGTGCGGGCCGCCTTCGCCAGGGCCAACGAGGTCAGCGCCTCGCTGTTCAGCTTCAACTCCGAGGGCGCCTGCGAAAACTGCAACGGCGCGGGCGTCATCTATACCGACCTGGGCTTCATGGACGGGGTCAAGACCCCCTGCGAGATCTGCGAGGGGCGGCGCTTCAAGGATGAGGTGTTGACTTACAAACTCGACGGGAAAACGATCACCGATATACTGAATATGACCGCCCGGGAAGCGCTCGACTTCTTCGACATCCCCAAAGTGACCGTCAAGCTGCGGGCGATGGTCGACGTGGGCATCGGCTATCTGACGCTGGGGCAGCCGCTCAGCACGTTATCGGGCGGCGAATGCCAGCGCATCAAGCTGGCCGGCGAGCTGCACAAGAAAGGCAGCATCTATGTGATGGACGAGCCGACGACCGGGCTGCACATGGCCGACATCAGCCTGCTGCTGGCGATCATGAACCGCCTCGTGGACGCGGGCAACACGGTGATCGTCATCGAGCACAATCTGGACGTGATTCGCAACGCGGACTGGATCATCGACATGGGGCCGGAAGGCGGCAGCAAGGGCGGCCGCGTCATCTTCGAGGGCACGCCGCAAGCGCTGTTGGCCGCCGAAGGTTCGCTGACGGGGAGATATTTGAATCATGACCATAGCCAAATCACGTAGGGACGGGACAACCGGCGCGAACCTTCGTCCGGGCGACAAATCGTGGTTAGCCGGTTGTCTCGCCCCTGTTCGCAGCAATTGTAAGGGCGGGTTTGGACGACAGGCATCCAGTCGCACCCGCCCCTACCCGACATTATTATTCCAAAGGTGAACCCATGCTGATTCAGCACAAATTCTATATCAACGGCCAATGGGTCGAGGCGCACAGCCGGCAGACGGCCGAGGTCATCAACCCGGCCACCGAAGAAGCGATCGCTTCCATCGCCATGGGCGACGAGACGGACGTAGACCGGGCCGTGGCCGCCGCGCGGGCGGCGTTCGACAACTATGCACAATGGCCGGTGGCCGAGCGCGTGGCCCTGTTCGAGCGGATCATCGCCGTCTATGACCGGCGCATGGCCGAGATGGCCGAGACTATCTCGCAAGAGATGGGCGCGCCGCTGGCCTTCGCCACCATCGCCCAGGCCCCTTCCGGCCGGGATCAGTTCAAGGCCACGCTGGAGGCGCTGAAAAGCTTCGAATGGGAAAAAGAGGTCGGCCGCAGCCGCGTCGTGCGCGAGCCGATCGGCGTTTGCGCCCTCATCACTCCCTGGAACTGGCCGCAAAACCAGGTCGTCTCCAAGGTCGCCCCCGCGCTGGCCGCGGGCTGCACCATGGTGCTGAAGCCGTCGGAGATCACCCCGCTGGACGCCATCCTGCTGGCCGGGATTCTGGATGAGGCGGGCGTGCCGGCGGGCGTCTTCAATCTGGTGAACGGCGACGGGGCCGGGGTGGGCACGGCGCTGGCCCGCCATCCCGACGTCGACATGATCTCCTTCACCGGCTCCACGCGGGCGGGGGTGCTGGTGGCCCAAAACGCGGCCTCCACGGTGAAGCGCGTGACGCAGGAGCTGGGCGGCAAGGCGGCCAACATCATCCTCGACGACGCCCGGCTGGAGAAGGTGGTCGCCGGGGGCGTGCGCGTCTGCGTCCGCAACGCGGGCCAGTCGTGCAACGCCCCGACGCGGATGCTGGTGCCCATGTCGCGCATGGACGAGGCCGCGGCCGTGGCCCGCGAGGCGGCCCTGGCCATCCGCGTGGGCGACCCGACCGCGGCCGATACCGAGATTGGGCCGGTCGCTTCCAAAACCCAGTGGGACAAGATCCAGAATCTCATTCGCAAGGGGATCGAGGAAGGCGCGCGGCTGGAATGCGGTGGGCCGGGGTTGCCCGATGGGCTGAAGCGCGGCTACTACGTGCGGCCGACCGTGTTCTCCCATGTGGACAACCGCATGGCCATCGCCCGCGAGGAAATCTTCGGCCCGGTGCTGGTCATCATCGGCTATGAGGACGAGGAAGACGCGATCCGCATCGCCAACGACACCCCCTACGGGCTGACCGGCTACGTGCAGTCGGGCGATCTGGAGCGGGCGCGGCGGGTGGCCCGCCGGATTCGCGCCGGCAGCGTCCACCTCAACGGCGCGCCGGGCGGCTACGACGTGCCTTTCGGCGGCTACAAGCAGTCGGGCAACGGCCGCGAGCAGGCCGGATGGGGGCTGGAAGAGTATCTCGAAACGAAGGCGATCATCGGCTACTACCCTAAATCATAAGAGCCGGGCACAGGATGAGCAGTATGAACGACGAACAAGAACCGGACATCATCGAAGAACCAAACGACGTCCACGACGCCCACGACGCGGCGCAATACGAAACCCCCGAAGGCCACCGTTCCGGCTTTGTGGCGCTCGTCGGCCGCCCCAACGTGGGCAAGAGCACGCTGATCAACGCCTTCATGCGCCAGAAGATCGCCGCCGTGACGCCGCGGCCGCAAACCACGCGCACGCGGCAGCTGGGCATCATCACCGAGCCGGACTACCAGATGATCTTCATCGACACCCCCGGCA
>DAOMSB010000149.1:0-3575 GCA_035446145.1 Promineifilum sp. (SeqCode)
GTCGTTTGACGACCACATTTCTATCATTTTGGCTTTGCGCTTTTTCATGCAACAAGGCCATTACGAATTACGAATTACGAGCGACGAGTGACGAGTGACCACTGGCCACTGGCCACCGACCACTGGCCACTGACCCACTGACCCACTGACCCACTGACCCACTGATCGATTATCCGGCAGCGGTCATTATTAAGGAGTAATCATGCTCGACATACCCTATACCTTTGAGCTGAACGCGCCGGGGTTCGTGCCGTCGCGCTACGACAACCACATCAGGCGCACGCTGACCTCGATGCGCGGGCAGTACCACGACGCGGCCGCTTATGAGGCGATGCTGGCCGGGGGCGACGCGCTGCTCTATGAGGTCTATGAGCTAAACCGGCCGCATGAGTCGGGCGAACTGCTCCACGGCATCTCTATCGTCCATCCCGGCAAGGTGGGCGACGAGTACTACATGACCAAGGGCCACTTCCACACCGTGCTGGAGACGGCCGAAATCTACGTCTGTCTGGCCGGGCAAGGGGTGATGGTCATGGAGACGCCGGAGGGCGATTGGGCGGTGGAGCCGCTGGCGCCGGGGCGCGTGCTCTATGTGCTGCCGCGCTGGGCGCATCGCTCGGTCAACACCGGCGCGGCCGACCTCATCACCTTCTTCGCCTACCCCGGCCACGCCGGCCACGACTACGGCACCATCGAGCAGCAGGGCTTCCGCAAGCTGATGGTCGAGCGCGACGGCCTGCCGGAGATCGTTGATAATCCGCGGTGGGGGCGGGGAGGATAGGGAGAAAGGGAGATAGGGGGAAAGGGAGAAAGGGAGAAGGGGAGAAAGGGTGCGCTTGACTCCCCTGCTCCCTTTCACCCCTTCCCCCCTTCTCCCCTGCACCCCTGCTCCCCTGCATTCTTATGAAACTATTAAACGAATGCCACATTCTCGTCACGCCGGCGTCCTATGGGCAGCATGATGCAGGGCTGAAAACGGAACTGGAAGCGGCCGCCGGCCGCGTGACGTATAACGAAACCGGCAAGCCGCTGTCGTCGGCGCAACTGGCGGCGCTGCTGCCGGGGGTCGACGGCCTCATCGCCGGGCTGGATACCATCGACGCGGCGGCGCTGGCCGCGGCCGATTCGCTGCGCGTCGTCGCCCGCTACGGCGTGGGCACCGACAATGTCGATCTGGCCGCGGCCCGCGCGCGGGGGATCGTCGTCACCAACACGCCGGGGGCCAACGCCGGGGCAGTGGCTGAGCTGGCGGTGACTTTGCTGCTGCTGCTGGCCCGGCCGGTGCTGGGCGCGGCGGCGGCCACGCGCGAGGGCGGCTGGCCGCGCACGTCGGGCTTGTCCTTGGGCGGCAAGACGGTGGGGCTGGTCGGCTTCGGGGCCATCGGCCGCGCCGTGGCCCGGCTGCTTTCCGGCTTCGGTTGCCGCGTGCTGGCCTATGACCCCCACATCGATCCCGACCAGGCGGCCGAACTGGGCGTGACGGTCGTCGAACTGGAGCAGCTGGTGGCGGCGAGCGACTTCGTGTCGCTCCATGCGCCGGCGACGCCGCAGACGCGCGGCCTGGTGAACGCTGAATTTCTGGCGCGGATGAAGCCCGGTGCGGCGCTGGTCAACACGGCGCGGGGGGAACTGGTGGACGAGGCGGTGCTGCATGAGGCGCTGGTCTCCGGCCGCTTGCGCGGCGCGGCGCTGGATGCGTTCGCCCACGAGCCGCCGGGCGCGGCCAATCCGCTGCTGTCGCTGCCGAACGTCATCGCCACACCCCACATGGGCGCCCACACCGACGACGCGACGACGACGATGGGGCGCATGGCGCTGGCCGATTGTCTGGCGGTGTTGCGCGGCGAAGAGCCGGTGCATCGGGTGATGTAACGGCTCGCAATCGCTATCGCAATCGTAATCGAAGACCGATTGCGAATACGATCACGAAAGCTTGACAGGAAGGACTTATGAGCAAGCAAGAGACGCTGAACCGATTGCATGATCTCGGCCTCGTCGCCGTCATTCGCGGGCCGTCGCCGGAGCTGACGGTGGAGATGGTGGCGGCGCTGGTGGCCGGGGGTGTGACCGGCATTGAGATCACTTACACCACGCCCAACGCGGCCGAAGTCGTTCGCGCGCTCGACCGGGCGTTCGGCGACCGTATCCTGCTGGGCATGGGCACGCTGACCGATCCGGCGCAGGCGGCCGAAGCGCTGAACGCCGGCGCGCGCTATCTGGTCAGCCCCATCACCGACGACGCGCTGGCGGCGGCGATGGTCGCCACCGGGCTGCCGCTGATGATCGGCGCGCTGACGCCGACCGAGGTGTTTCGCGCCCACCAACTCGGCTCCGACGTGGTCAAGCTGTTTCCCGGCTCGGCCGTCGGCCCCGACTACGTGAAGGCGCTCCACGGCCCGTTCCCCCACATCCCGATCATGCCCACCGGCGGCGTGGACGAGCACAACCTGGCCGACTGGTTCCGGGCGGGGGTATGGGCCGTCGGCGCGGGCAGCCAACTTTCGCCGGTCAAGCTTGCCCGCGAAGGCAAGTTCGACGAGATCACCGCCATCGCCGCCCGCTTCGCCGCGGCCGTGGCGAAGGCAAGAACCTAAAGATCCACAAATTACACAGAAAAATCTGTGAAATCTGTGCAATCTGTGGATTCTCTTCTTTATTCGTAATTCGTAATTCGTAATTCGTAATTGATATATGACCCACTACCCAATCACCACCCAGCCCCAACCAACGATGTACTTCATCGGCGTGACCACGGGCAAATCGTCGATCAACAAGGTATTCCCGCTGTGGATGGACGTGCTCGGCCGCCCGGAGGTCGTGCTGCGCGGCATCGACCACCCCATCCACGACGACGCGGAGGCCTACCGGCGCAGCGTGGCCCAGATCAAGCACGACCCGCTCAGCCTCGGCGCGCTGGTGACGACGCACAAGATCGACCTGTTCAACGCCGCGCGGGACATGTTCGACTACTTCGACCCCTACGCGCGGATCACCGGCGAGCTGTCGTCGATCTCCAAACGCGACGGCCGCCTGGAGGGACACGCCAAGGACCCTATCACCGCCGGGCTGAGCCTGGAGGCGATCATCGGCGACGGCTATTTCGGCCGCACCGGCGGCCACATCCTCTGCCTGGGGGCGGGCGGGTCGGCCGTGGCCACGCTGCTGCACCTGATCAACAAGCCCGACGCGGCCGATCGCCCGGCGCGCTTCGTCGTGGTCAACCGCACCCAGGGGCGGCTCGACCACATGCGCGAGATGGTGGAGCAGGTGGGTACCGACATCGAGGTGGTCTACGTCTGCAATGAGGACGCGGCCGAAAACGACCGGCTCATGGCCGCGCTGCCCGACTACAGCGTGGTCATCAACGCCACGGGCATGGGCAAGGATTCGCCCGGCTCGCCCATCACCGACACCGGCGTGTTCCCGCGGCGCGGCGTGGCCTGGGAGTTCAACTACCGCGGCGAGCTGGATTTCATGCATCAGGCCTTACGGCAGGTGGACGGCCGCGAGCTGACCGTGGAGGACGGCTGGATCTATTTCGTCCACGGCTGGTCGCAGGTGGTGGCCCAGGTGCT
>DAOMSB010000149.1:3675-5156 GCA_035446145.1 Promineifilum sp. (SeqCode)
AGGCCCACGCGGCCGTCTTCCCCCAGATGCTGGGCGAGGCCTACCGCCGCGTCGACGACTTTCGCCGCATCGACCTGCCCATCCTCGTCGTCACGTCCGAGTTCGGCACGCTCAACATGTGGGACTGGGAGATCGTCGCCTATCTCGAAGGGGAGGGTGTGACCACCTTCGCTCCCTATTCCCTGGCCCAGACGCGGATGTTGTGCCGGGCCGCGGCCGCCCGCTCCGGGTTGCGCGGCCGCAAGTTCCTCGTCTTCCAGGATAACCCCGGCGAAGGGTTCCAGGCTCCCATCTTCAAGCGCTTCTACTGGTGGGAAAACGAGGCCGCGCAGCGCCTGTTCGACCGCTTCGGCATCACCATCCTCAAGAAGAGCTTCCGCGAGTTCGGCGCGCGGGCGAAGACCATCCCCGACGCGGCCGCCGCGGCCGAGTGGGAGCGCTGGCGCTGGCCGGTGGCCCTGCCGGAGCGGGCGCTGCTGAGCGCGGTGAAGGTCTATCTGGCCCTGCGCGACGAGCTGGCGGCCGACACCGACATCATCAGCGCCGGGATCAACTGCCTCAACGAGTCCCGGTTCAGCGACACCACCCCCTGCCTGGCGTGGATGATGCTCTACGAGGAGCGGCGGCTCATCTGGGGCTGCGAGGCGGACACGCTGTCGATGGCGACGCAGTACGTCCTCGACCGGGCGCTGAATGTGCCGAGCATGATGACCAATCTCTACCCGTTCCTCATGTCCGGCCCGGCCCTGAAGCACGAACGCATCCCCCACTTCCCCGACGTCAGCGGTTACGCCGACACCAATCCGGAGAACTACGTGCTGACGGCCCATTGCGGCTACTTCGGCTTGTTGCCGCCCAGCTTCGCCACGGAGTGGACGGCGCGGCCGAAGGTGCTGGCTATCGTTGACGAGAACGCCCACGCCGTGGACGCGCGGCTGCCCGAAGGGCCGGTGACGCTGGCCAAGCTGCATCCGTCGCTGGGCAAGCTGACGGCCGTGGAGGGCACGCTGGCCGGCTATGCCCAGTTCCCCGGCTCCGACTGCCTCAACGGCGGCGTCATCCACGTGCCCGACGGCCACCGCCTCGTACGCCAGGCCACGTCCCACCATTACATCGTCACCACCGGCCACAACCTCAACGACATGCGGATGGCGATGGGGGTGTTTGGGATCGGGGTGGAGGAATTGGGAATTAGGAATTAGGAATTTGAAGCGGTTGGGGGATTGCGCTTGTCACTTTCAGCGTCGTCCCCTTGCCGGGCGCGGATTCGACCTCCAGCCGCGCGCTGACCGACTCGGCTCGTTCGCGCGCGCCGAGCAGGCCGAAGTGGCCGCCCAGTGCGCGCTCCGCGGCCCGTTCGGCCGTGTCGAAGCCGATGCCGTCGTCCCTAATCGTCAGCATGATTTCCCTGGGGGTGAAATTGAGGGCGATGACCGCCCGATTGGCGCGGGCATGGCGGCCGACATTGCGCAACGCTTCCT
>DAOMSB010000150.1:0-5100 GCA_035446145.1 Promineifilum sp. (SeqCode)
CGGGCGTGTTCCAGTCGTCATAGGGCAGGCCTTTCAGCGCGCGCAGGACGGTGAGATTGCCGTATTTGAGAACATCGAGAGCGTGCATGGATGTAATCCCCTATAGTCAAGTGGCGATAGAATACCATGAACTGTGCCATGGCAACATATTTCCCCGGTCACAATTTAGCTCCCCGCTCGTAGTTGAGCGCTTTAGCGCGACCGGGCGAAAGAACACGGCTAAAGCCGCTACTACGAACGAAGAACCCGCCAAATCGCCCGCCATCGCGCGGCCGGCCACAACGGCCCGCGGGTGATGATCGCCAGATCATCATAGAGCGCGGCGATGGCCGGGTCGGCGATGACATTGCGGCCGCCGCGCAGGGTGTCGATGTAGCCGTCGGGCACATTGCGCCGGAAATGGCCGATGCGCCAGTCGGCCGGGTCGCGCACCGGCAGCCGGGCCAGCAGCGGGTCGGTCAGCCCGTTGCGATCCACGATGTGGACGGCCGGCCCGGCATAATAGCCCAAAAAGCCGACGTTGCCGTGCTCGATGACCGCCGGGCCTTGCGCGCGCAGCTCCAGCCCCTGCGTGGCCCAGGGATGGGGGACGCGGTCCCGGTTCATCAGACCGGTGTTGGGCCAGTAGTAGGCCCGCTCGTCGGCGATGTCGCCGTCGCGACGGGCGGCGTCACCGACGGGGTTGCCCGCCAGCCACACCGGCAGGTACCCCACCAACGCCAGGGCCACGATGACCCCGGCCGCGACCAGTTGGCGGCGGCGCGTGCGCAAGCGGCCGTCGAGCAGCAGCATCACCACGACCACGGCCACCAACAGCGGCGCGGTCAGAAAGCGGCCGCTCATGAAGTCGCCGCCGATACGCACGATGTAGAGCAGGTAGAGCGCGATCCCTGCCGCAATAGCCAGCCAGTTCGCCCGGCGCGAGGCGACGGCCAGCGCCAGCGCCGCGCCGATGGTCGTCAGGGTGATCGGATCCCAGCGCAGCGAGTTCCCCAGATAGACCAGCCCCTGCCGGGCCAGATCGGCCGTGGCGATGCCGGTGTTGAGCTTGGCGTAGGCGGTGTTGGGGAACGGGAAGCCATAGTAGGCCAGCGAGAAGGCCGTCCACAGCAGGAAGGGCAGGAAGCCGAGCGCGGCCGCGCCCAGCGCCGCCCACGAACGCCCCCGCCACACAACCAGCCCCAGCGCGGGCAGCACCAGCAGCAGCGCGTCGGTGCGGTTGAGCGCCACGAGGGCGGCCAGAAAGGAGAGCGTCAGCAGCCGGCGATTGCTCGCGGGGCGGATCAGATAGGCCAGCAGGAACAGGGCCAGCAGCAGATGGGTCAGCGGGTTTTCGAGGCCTGATGTGGCGTAATCGGTGAACGCCCGCGAGCCGGCCAGGACGAGGACGCCCAGCGCGGCCGTCGTGGGGCGCAGCGGCAGGCGGAAGGCGAGCAGCCCGACGGCGGCCACCGACAACCCAATGCCCAGCAGCGTGGCCGTGTAAAACAGTTCGCCCGTGGCCGCCCGCCCGGCGATGAGCAGGAACAGCCACAGAGGGTGGGTGTAGGCCTGCACGCGCTCGTCGGGGTTCCACGTCAGGCCGCGCCCGTCGATAGCATTGTCAACTACGCGAAAGGTGATGTAGGCGTCGTCGCTGAGCCAGGCGCGGGCGGTGATGACGGCGGCAAACAGGAGCAGGCAGCCGAGGAGGATCAAGACCTGACAGGTGGGCGAACAAAGCCCTTTTGTATGCACCTGGTTCTGCATCGCCCACCTGTCAGGTCTATTAGCACCAATCATGCTAGAATCGTGGCTCCATGAGGTCGTCAATCGCAAGCCGTCGTCCGCCGTTTCCTGTCATCGCGGCGATTATAGCACTCCTGCTCACCACGCTCTATATCATGGGGCTGCTTGTCGATTGGCCCGGCTGGCTGCGCGGGGTCAACTGGGTGTGGGTGCGGCGCGTGCCTTCGCCGGGGTGGCGCTTCGTCCTGATGGCGCTCGCGCTGCTCGTCGGGTTGGGGTTGGGTTGGGTGGCGCTGGCCAAGGGCGACTGGCCCCGGCGGCGGACGGCGCTCTTTCTGGCGGCGCTGGTGGTGTTGACGCCGCTGCTCCAAATCGCCGCAGCCGCCCAGCATCGCGCCCAGCCGCTCAGCGTGGCGGTGATGAGCGCCGCCGGGTTCTGGCATGAGGGGGCGCGCATCGACGACCCGCGCGCCTTCCTGCGCGACTATCCCGCGCTCATGCCCGGCTTCGCCGACGTCCACGTGCGAACGCAGCCGCCGGGCCAACTGCTGGCCTATCGGTGGCTGGCGGCCGCCTATGAGCGGCTGCCCGGCGCGGCCGATGTCGTCGGCCGCCGGCTGCATCGCTACGACTGCGCCGCGCCGCAGCTCAGCGGCCTCGACCCGGCGCAGCTGGCGGCGGGCAGCCTGCGGATCGCGCTGCTGTTCCTCAGCGGGCTAGGCGCGCCGCTGCTCTACGCCATCGGCCGCCGGTTCTGTCGGCCGCGGGCGGCGCGACTGGCGGCGGTGGGGTTCGCCTTTCTGCCGGGCCTGCTCGTTTTCTCCGGCCGGATGGATGTCACGTTTGCGCTGCTGGGACTGGTCATGGTGTGGGCGGCGCTGAAGGCGATACTCGACGGCCGTCGCGTCGCGGCCGTCGCATTGGCGCTGCTGGTCGCCATCACTTCCTTCTTCTCCTTCACGGCGCTGGCGCTGGCGGGGTTTGCCCTGTTGTTGGCCGGGGCCTGCGCCCTCGACGCGCCGTCGCGGCGCGCGGCATCGCGCCGCTGGCTCCTGACGGCCGCGTTGACCGGGGCGGCCGTCGTCCTGTTCTGGGGCGCGCTGCGCTTGTTCTTCGCCGTCGACGGCCTCGCCATCTGGCGCACAAGCCAGGAGCTTCACCGCTATCTGCGATTGGAGTACCCGCTCTGGCCGCTGTTCAACCTGTACGATCTGGCGGCGTTCATGGGTTGGGTGCCGTTTGTGGGCGCGCTGGGGGTGGTCGGGGCGGCCGTCGTCGCCCGGCGGCGGGGGCGGCATGTGCCCGGCGGCGCGTTGGCGCTGGGCTGGGCGGCGGCCGTGCTGCTGCTCAATCTGTCGGGCACGGTGCGGGCGGAGACGGGGCGGCTGTGGCTGTTCCTCATGCCGGTGGGGCTGCTCGTCGGCTGGGCATATTTTGAGACACATTTCGACGGCAAGGCCGGGCGGCGCCGGCTGATGCTGCTGCTGGCCGGGTTCATGGCCCAGTCGCTGGTGATGGGCTACTTCCTGGGCGGCCGCGCGCCCGACCCCGCCACGTCCCCGCCGCAATTCCGCCTGCCGGCGACGATGACCCCCCTCGACTACCGTCTGGGCGAGGCCATCACTCTGCGCGGCTATAATATTGAAGCGACCGGCGACGGGACGCGGCTGACGCTCTATTGGCGGGCGGCCGATTTCCCCCGCGCCGATTATTCGGTCTTCGTCCACGCGCTCGACGGCGACGGGGCGATCCTCGCCCAGAGCGACGGCCCGCCGGCGGCCGTGCCCATCTGGTGCTGGATCCCCGGCGAGGTCGTGGCCGACGAGCGGCTATTGGCCGTCCCCGGCATCCGCGAGATCGCCGTGGGCGTCTATGATCCGTCGAGCGGCGCGCGCCTGCCGGTTTCGCCGCCGGTGGGGGATGACCGGATCATCCTGCCGGTGGATGATTAGACCTGACAGGTGGGCGCGGTGACGCTCAGGACAGACCAGAGACCGGGTGCGCCCACCTGTCAGGTCTTGTTGCTTCGGGGCCACCAGTGCCCCCTTCCCCCTTTCCCCCCTTCTCCCCAATTCGTAATTCGTAATTCGTAATTCGTAATTCACCCCTACTCCCACTCAATCGTCCCCGGCGGCTTCGAGGTGATGTCGAACACCACCCGATTGACCCCCTCGACCTCGTTGACGATGCGGCGACTGGCCTCGGCCAGCACGTCCCAGGGCAGGCGCGCCCAATCGGCGGTCATGAAATCCTCGGTGGTCACGGCGCGCAGGGCGATCACTTCCTTGTAGGTGCGGAAATCGCCCATGACGCCGACGCTCTTCACCGGCAGCAGCACGGCGAACGCCTGCTGGGTTCCCTCGCGCAGCAGGTCGGCCGCGGCCAGTTCTTCGATGAAGATGGCGTCGGCCCGCCGCAACCGCTCCAGCCGCTCCCAGGTGACTTCGCCCAGGCAGCGCACGGCCAGCCCCGGCCCAGGGAACGGCTGTCGCTGCACGATGCGGTCGGGTAGCCCCAGCGCCACCCCCAACCGCCGCACCTCGTCCTTGAACAGCGTCCGCAGCGGCTCTACCAGCCTGAAATTCATATCGGCCGGCAGCCCGCCGACGTTGTGGTGGGTCTTGATCACCCGCGCCTCGCCGCGCCCCTTGCCCGCGCTCTCGATTACGTCGGTGTAGATCGTGCCCTGGGCCAGGAACTCCACGTCGCCGAGGGTGCGCGCCTCGCGCTCGAAGATGCGCACGAACTTCTCGCCGATGATGCGCCGCTTCTGCTCCGGGTCGGACACGCCGTTGAGCGCATCGAGATACTCCTCGATGGCGTGGACGGCGATGAGGCGGATGCCCTGCTCCTGCTCAAAGGCCTGGACGATGCCGAGGGCCTCGCCGGCGCGCAGCAGGCCGGTATCGACGAAAATGCAGGTCAGCTGGTCGCCCACGGCACGGTGGATGAGGGCGGCGGTGACGGCCGAATCGGTGCCGCCGCTGAGGCCCAGCACGACGTGGCCGTCGCCCACCTGGGCGCGAATGGCCGCCGTCTGCTCCTCGATGAAGTTGGCCGGCGTCCAGTCGGACGCGCAGCCGCAGATACGATGGACGAAGTTGCTCAGCAGCAGGCTGCCCAGGGGGGTGTGGGCGACTTCGGGGTGGAACTGCACGGCGTAGTAGCGGCGGTCGGGGTCGGCGGCGGCGGCAAAGGGGGAGTTGCCGCTGTGGGCCACGGGGTGGAAGCCGGGTGGCAGCGCCTCGACGCGGTCGCCGTGGCTCATCCAGACCTGGGCGGCGCTGTCCCAGCCGCCGAAAAGGGGGTTATCGGGTTCGTCGATGGTCAGCCGCGCCGGGCCGTATTCGTGGGCCGCGCCGGAAGCGACGC
>DAOMSB010000151.1:0-5064 GCA_035446145.1 Promineifilum sp. (SeqCode)
CTGCTCTTGCTCATCAGCATCTGGTTAACTGTCGCCATAAGTACCTCCGATTGGTGGATCGCGTCGACATTATGTGGTTTTGGGCGGGGTTGCGAGCGATGATGTAGGCCCCATTGTAAAAGATCGCGGGGGGAAAGTAAATACAGGTGACGAGTTGCGAGCGACGAGTGACGAATGAAGATGAAGTACGAAAGGCGCGCTCGTCACTCGTCACTCGTCATTCGTCATTCGTCACTCGCTTCAATCCTCACCGCATCGATGAAGAAATCCTTCGAGCTGCGATAGACGCTCTTGACGCGGATGATCACCTCCACCGTGGCGGCCGCGTGCAGATCGAACTCAACCTCGTGGGTATACCATTGCCGGTCACCCATCTCGACGGCGTTGGCCCACTTGCCCGATTGCGTGCCATTGGCGATGACCCACGCGCCCGATTCGGCCGTGTAGGGGTCTTTGCCGTCGAGGTTCTCGTGCCAATGGATCTGCACCGGCACCACCAGCCGCCATGACCCGGCCGGCAGGAACACTCGCTGATAGAGCTGGCTGCCAAAGATGTTGTATTGACTGAAGATCTTGTAGGTCGCGCCGCCGTCGAGGATCAGCGCATTCGGCGCGCCCGGCCATTCGTCGGGCGGGAGCTGGCTCTTCAGCTTGTGGATCATCTCGGCGATGGCCGTGGCCGGTTCGGGGTAGCGAGCATCCCACAGTTGGCCGCCGGACGGAATCCAGGTCAGTTCCCAGCCGTGCGGCTCCTGGTTGCCCTGTTGCCAAAGGGTGTCCCAACAGCCCTCGAATCCGCCGTTGACCAGGCCATAGGCGGCGGCCGTCGGCGTGGGTTGCGGCGGGCAGCCGACCCTGGGCGTGGGGGTGGGAGTGATGGTTGGCGTGGGCGACGGTACCGGCGTGGGGGTGTTCTCCGGCTTAAGGACGACCGGCAGGCCGGCCGAGATGTCGGCGCCGTCGGCCGTGGCCGGGCGGCTGTTCAGGATGGCGAGCGTTATGACCGTGCCCAGCAAAAGCCAGGCGGCCGCACCGATCCATATCTTGCGCATTGTTCTACCTCCGTCGAAGTACGAAATACGAAAAGAGGCGCGCTCTCATTCGCCTATAGGCCGACGACGGCAGGAGGCGTGTTCTTCTTTCGTACTTCGTACTTCGTAATTCTCGTCACTCGTCATTCGCCACTCGTCACTATTACCGCAGGATCAACCGATAAATCGGCCCGTTTGATCGCGCCAGGCCGACGTAGAGGTTGCCGTGGACGTCCTCGCCGATTGTCGTCAGCAGACCGCCCGCGGGAGAAACCCCCAACTGCGTGCTGTACCACGCGCCGCCGCTGTAGGTCATCGAGAAGATTTGATGCGAGCATGCGTCGGCGAAGATGAACTCGCCGTCTCTGTTTGCTGTGCGCGTGAATTTGCCGGCGATGACGGCGCAATGGCCATCGGCATGGGACAGATAGGCGACCGGCTCGACGAAAGGTTTGTTGCCGGCACACACGGGATGGTTTTGATACAAGGTGTGTGGCTCCGGCCCCTCGCGGCAGGGCCAACCCATATTGGGCAACGTGCCGTCCAGCGTCATGACGTTGACCTCTTCCCATGTGTTCTCGCCCACATCGCCGATGAACAGCCGATTTGATTGGGGGTCAAGGTCGAAGCGATAAGGATTGCGCAGGCCCATCGCCACAATCTCAGGCTCGATCAGGTCGCTAGCATCGCCCACGGCCGCCGCCGGAACGTCATCGACCGGCAGCCGGATGATCTTGCCCTTGGGCGTGTCCGGCAGCTGGGCGTTCGGCGGGCTGGTGTCGTCGCCTATCGCGGCGTAGAGAGTGTTATCGCGGGGATCAAAATCCAGTTCGCCGCCCTTGTGGTAAATGTTGAATTGCTGAAGGTGAAATAGCTGCGTCTCGCTCGCGGGGTCGGCGATATCGGGATCGGCCGACACGCGGAGCCGCGAGATGGTGGAGTAGATATCGGCGCCTTCCTTGCCGGTATAGAACACATAGAAAAAGCCATAGCCCGGCGAATCGGGATCGGCATAGCCGGGATGGAAAGCGACATCATACAGCCCATACTCCCCCGGCGAGGAAACCACCCGCGACTCCAGGCTGATGAACGTCGTCTCGCGGCCATCGGGGTGCAGAATCTGAATGCGGCCGCCGCGCTCGGCGATGAAAATTCGCTCGTCGCCCGCGTGGGTGATTCCCAGCGGGACGTAGAACCCCTGGCCAACCGGCTGCAGGCCAAAGGCGCGGTTGCCGACGGCCATGGGCAGATAGGCAGCATGCGTCTGCGCTTGTCCATGGACCTGCCCAGAGGCCTGAGCTTCAGTTCGCGCTGCGCCATAGCGGGTTGACAACGAGGCAGGCAACAGGACAGACGTGATCAACAGCGCCAATCCCAGCGCCCGGATCAGATTGAAGGACGGGTGGCCGCAATACGCGCGAGAGTTCATGGTCGGTGTTCCTGCGGACATTATCATTTCTCATCGGGCGATGGTCAAGAAATATGAGTGTTTGCAATCATCTTGCTTTACACGTTTGGGCATTTTCTCTTATAATGCGCGCGCGGCCGATGGTATCATGCGTCGGCCGACTTTCGGGGAGCTGTCCGCGTCATTCCATGGCGCGCCCCCATGTCTATCCTGTTTTAACTTTAGGGAGAAGGAAGATGAGAACGATCAAATCGTTGCTATTGATTGTGCTGTTGCTGACGGCTGCCGCCTGTGGGGCGCAGCCGCCGGCGACGCCGACCCAGGCACCGGCCGAGCCGACGGCCGCCCCCGCGCCCACCGAGGCGCCCGTGGAACCGACCACCGCTCCGGCGGCCACCGACACCCCCGTGGCCGAAACGCCCACCGAGGCCCCCACGGAAGCGCCGACCGCCGAGCCGATCGCTCTGCCCGGCATTTGTGACTACGTCGATCCGACCTCGCTGGCGCTGAATTACGACGGCGAATGGCAGGCCGATTGCGTGCCCGGCGGCGCGTTCACCAGCGACGGTCCATTTATCGCCGGCTTGCCGGAGCATATCCAGATTAACTTTGACGGCCGCAACGCGTCCACCCGCGAGCCGGGCGACCCCGTGCTCTACATTATCCCCGCCGACGCCTATCAGGCGCTGTGGGATGAAGGCGGCAACACGCTGGTGGGCGAGCGCCTGGGCGCGCTGCGCACCTGGGTCGGCCGCCAGCCGGTGGCCGTCAGCCCGCAGAACATGCCCGTGCTGCCCGTCGAGGAAGCCCAGGCCACCAACGACCTGGCAGTGCAGGGAACCTACCTCAACTTCGGCGATTGGGACGGCATCCGCTTCGTCGGCCGCTTCGTCCAGGACCCGCAGCCGGTGACCAACGAAGGGCTGCGCTATATCTTCCAGGGGTTCGCCGGGGCCAATGACGAGTATCTGGTCGCCTTCTTATATCCGGTATCGACCACCCTGCTGCCGGCGACGATGGCCGACGTCTCGGCCGAAGATATGAGCGCCTTCGAGGCCGACCCCGCGGGCGCGCTCAGCCTGAGGGCGACGGAACTCAACACGCTGACCGCCGGCGACTGGCAGCCGATGCTCGACGAACTCGACGCGATGATCGGCTCGCTGCAGTATGGCGGCGAGGAGACCGGCGCGGAGCAGCCCGAAATCGAAGGGGAGACCGAGGAAGGGCGGCAAGACCCCCACGCGGTCGTCTCCGGGGCGTCGGGCGTCAACATACGTACCGGCCCGTCGACCGCCTTCCCCTCGCTGGGCATCGCTCCCTTCGGGACGCAACTGGACGTGGTCGGCCGCTCGCTCGACGGCAACTGGTGGGTCACGCCCGTGCAGGGCGCGCCCAACGGCCAGGGCTGGGTGAGCGCCGGCTTTGTGGAAGCGTTCTTCGCCGACTCAGTGCCCGTTGTGGCCGGGCCGCCCATCCCCACGCCGGTGCCGCAGCCGACGGCTACGCCGGTCGCCCCGCGCCTCAACTTCTGGGCCGATCGAGCGACGATCAACCAGGGCGAATGCACCACGCTGCGCTGGTCGGTAGAGAATATCCAGGCCGTCTGGGTCTATCCGGTGGGCGAGAACTGGCAGAACCACCCCGCGACCGGCGACGGCAGCCGCCAGGTGTGCCCGATGCAGACCACGACCTGGGAGATGCGCGTCCAGCTGCGCGATGGCTCCATCACGACGCAGCAAGTCACCGTGATCGTGAACCCCGGCAATCAGCTGGCCAACACCAGCTGGGTGATGACGCGCTTTGGCGGCAGCGGCCTGCCGCTGCCCGGGCGCGCGCCGTCGATCACCTTCCACGTGGGCAACACCCTCGACGGCTTCGGCGGCTGCAACACCATCGGCGGCACCTATTCGCAGTTCGGCGCCAACGGTCTGGCCATCAGCGCCGGCACGCGCAGCCTGATCCTTTGCGAGGACGACGTGATGGCGCAGCAGGAAGCCTTCCTGAATGGACTGCACACGACGGCCGCCTTCACGATCGAGGGCAACACGCTCATCATGCGCGACGGCAGCGGCATCGAGACCCTGCGCTTCCAGCGGCAATAACGATCGCCCCCCGATAGAAACCGGGTTTCTTCCGGGAAACCCGGTTTCTTCGAAATACGAAGTACGAAGTACGAAAGACGCGCTCTTCCTTCGTACTTCGTCTTTCGTACTTCACCGACGCTCGTCACTCATCACTCGTCACTCTCTTGCGGCGGTCGGCAGTCGTCCGGCCGCGGTCTGTCGTCTGTCGTCGCGCGACAGGAGTCGTGCGACAGGAGTCGCGCTCCCATTGCGAAACCCGACAAGATAATGTATTATGTTTAGCTAGAGGCCCCGGCCGTTTCGGTGGCGGGCGCGCGCCTGTTTCCGAGGTCGGCTCGCGGGATTGTCTGTCCCAAGTAGTACATAGAGGGAGAAAGGAAAATGAAACGTCTTGTCATTATCATTGGCCTGATTCTGCTGTTGGCCCTGGCGGCATGCGACACGATGGGCCCAACCACGCAGGAACTGGTGCCGACCGAAGGGGTGGCGGTGGCCACCCAGGCACCGCCGCTGACCGAGGACTCGTCAACCGTCGAGCAGC
>DAOMSB010000152.1:0-5040 GCA_035446145.1 Promineifilum sp. (SeqCode)
CCCTTCATCAGCCAGACGTTGACGCCCAGCGCGCCGCCCATGTAGATCAGGATCAACCCGCCGTGGGTGTTCAGGCCCAGAAACGGGATGTAGTTGCCGATCTGCTGCAGGATGGCGAAGAGGGCAACCATGGCCAGGATGGCCGGGAACACCTGGATGAGCAGGATCATCAGCAGGAGCTGGCTGCGCCCCTTCCAGCGGAAGCGCGAGAAGGCATAGGCCGACATCAGGGTGATGAGGCCAACCAGCAAGGCCGAGATGGACGAGATGATGAACGAGTTGCGCATCCACAGCCAGAAGTCCTGATCGAGGATTCGCTCGTAGTTGCGCAGCGTGGGCGGCGACGGGATGAGCGTCTGACCCGATATGCTGCCGCTGGGGCTGAACGAAGCCGAGATCGTCCACAGGATCGGGAACAGGGAATAGACCAGGACGATGGCGGCGATGAGATACTTGAACGCCAGAATAATGCGGAAGCGGGCCTTCTTGCTTTGACGCCAGGCGCTGAGGGATGAACCCGCACCGCGGCCGGTGGTTTCGGTTGAAGCGGTCATTACATTGTTCTCTCCTCCCAGGCAGCCATGCGGCGGTGCTGGAATATCGTCACGATGACCATCATGAAGAAGATCATGATCGTGATGGCGGATGCGTAGCCATAGAGGGCCAACCCGCGCCCGAAGGCCAGGTTATAGACGTAGCTGATCAGAATGTCGGAATGCCCGGCGGGCAATGCCGTTCCGACCATGGGCGGGCCACCGCTGTTGAACAGGTAGATGACGTTGAAGCTGTTGAAGTTGACGATGAAAGACGAGATGAGCAGCGGGCCGACCGTCACCAGCAACAACGGCAGGGTGAGGCCGCGGAACTGTTGCCAGGCGCTGGCCCCGTCGATGTCGGCCGCCTC
This sequence comes from Promineifilum sp. (SeqCode), assembly GCA_035446145.1. Taxonomy (GTDB): domain Bacteria; phylum Chloroflexota; class Anaerolineae; order Promineifilales; family Promineifilaceae; genus Promineifilum. The sequence goes on from DAOMSB010000152.1 coordinate 905, forward strand.
ATACATATCCGTCGGGATAGCCTGCAGCGCGCCGCTGCTAATGAGCATGAAATACGGATAGGCCAGCCAGACGTTGATGATGATCAACGCCACCTTGACCCAGATGGGGTCGGCAAAAAACGGCGGCCATCCGACCGGTTGATTGAAGATGCTCTGTAGCGTATTGGGGACGACACCTTCCAGCGGGTTCAGGATGCCGCGCCAGACCAGGAGCGTGATGACCTGGGGCACGGCGAAGGGTATGACCAGCAGCGATTTGATGATTCGCTGGCCGGGCATCGTCCGGCCGAAGACGACGGCGATCATCAGCCCCAGCGCGAATGAAAGCAAAACGCTGAGAAGGGCGAAGACGACGTTCCAGATGAAAATGCGCAGCAACGGCTCGCGAAACGACGGGTCGGTCAGAAAACGTTTGTAGTTTTGCATGCCGATGACGACCTGGAAGCCTGGGCTGAGTTTGGTGCCGTCTGGAGCGGTGAAAAAGCCGGTCTCGTTGTTGGCCGTATAAACTATATTGTCGCGCTTGTCGGTGATCGTGTCGGCTTGTGCATCGTGGATGAAGCGCGGCTGGAGCTGGGCGGCCTGGCCGAGGCGACCGGTGAGAGACACGGCCGTCTCTTCGCGGCCGAATGTCGTCTGGCTGATGGCGGTGATGTTGCGCACTGTTTGGGCCCGCGTCAGTTGCGTCCAGCCGGGGATGGCTGTCGGGACACCGTCGGCGTTTAGTGGGCCGGCGCCGATAGCTTCGGCTTCCAGTTCGTCGGTCGTGGTGGCGAAAAAGGAGTGACCGTCGGGATGGATGAGCCACAAGCCATATTCACCGGTCTCGTCGTTCTGGAAGACGGTGTATTGCAGCGTGGCTCCCGTCTCCGGCAAAAAGGTGCGCTGTTCCAGCACCGAGATGGCCTGCACCTTGGGCAAGAGGTTGGCCGCGCCGAAGTTGGTGAACGAGATGTAAATGGTGTAGAGGATCGGATAGACGGAGATCAACAGCATGAATGCCAGGCCAGGCGACATCCAGCGCATGGGATAGGCATCGGGCGAGAGGAATACGTAGTTAATGACCAGGGTGATGGCGCCGATGATGCTTGCCAGCGGCCAATAACCGTCGGACAACAGCAGATAAATGAAAAAGAGGGCAAAAGCGTCGAAAATGATCAGGCCCAGAAGCCGCAGCGCTGTTCCGCCGACCGTGGTCGGCCGTTCGCGCCGGGAATCTGGACCTTTCTCCGGTTTAACCTCAATGGCGGCCATGAATTTCCTCCTTCATGGTAACTCCCGAATGATAATGTACGACAACGACTCCCGACGAAGGCCAAGCCCGATTCGCCAAGAATATGGGCGATTGCGGGACTGATGAAATCATCAGCCTCGCAATCGTGCTAAAACCAATTGCGGCGGCCTCTTCATTCAAAGAGGCCGCCGCGAATCAAACTTTGGGCATTAGCCGCCGTTGATGGCGGTGATGATCTGCTGCTGGGCGTTGGTGAACGCTTCCTCGGCCGGGGCGGCGCCCTGGCTGATCAGGACAACAGCGTTACCCCAGGCATCCCAGACCGATCCCATTTCGGGGATGGCCGGCATGGGGTCGGCGTTGGCGCCGGCGGAAGCAAAGGCAGCGATGTTCGGGTCGTCGAGCGTCTCGAGCACGGGCAGGAAGGCCGGGGTGCGCGGGTCGGCATCGTAGAGGGCCTGCATGACTTCGGGCGTAGCCACGAACTCGGTCAGGAAGATCTGCGCCATGAGCGGGTCACGGGAGAAGGCGCTGACCATGAAGCCCTGGGCGCCCAGGAACGGCTTGCCGTGCTCTTCCGTCTCGCCGGGGATGTCGCAAATCTTGAAGGGAATGCCGGATTCGGTGATACGCGGCAGCGCCCACGGGCCGGTGAGGGTCATGGCCGACTTGCCGGTCTCGAGCCAAACGTGCATGGTGTCCCAGTCGACGGCCGGGGGCTGGAGGCCTTCCTTGACCATCGTCTCGTACCACTTGGCGGCGGCGATGGAACCGGGGTCGCCCACGCCGACGTTGGTCGGGTCATAGGCGCCGGTGGTCTCATTGCGGCCGAAGATGTAGCCGCCGAACGCGGTCTGGATGGGATAGAAGTGATACGGGTCGCCTTCCATACGAACGAAGCCGTACTTCTCGGCGTCGGCCGCATGCAGGTCGGCCGAGATGTCGTGGACTTCGGTCCAGGTGGCCGGGCACTCGGGAACCAGGTCGGTGTTGATGAACATGGCCAGGTTCTCGGTGGCGTTGGGCATGCCGTACAGCTCGCCGTCATAAGTGAAGGCGCTGATGGCCGCCGGAGCGAATTCGCTGACCTTGTCGCCGAGGTCGATCGGGGCCAGGATGCCGCCGGCGACCAGCTCGCCGAGCCAGTCGTGGGCGCCGACGATGATGTCCGGGCCTTCGCCGGCCGGGCCGGCGGTGGTGATCAGACGACGAATGTCGCCGAAGCCGACCTGCTCGATGAGCAGCTCGACGCCGTACTCTTCCTCGAAGGCGGCTTCAACTTCCAGCAGCGCCGGGCGACGGGTGTTGTCGGCCCAGATGCGGATGACGGGGCTGCCTTCCGCGGCCAGTTCTTCGGCGCGGATGGTGTTGGTGACGGTGGGCGGAACCAGCACGGTGTCAATGACCTGGATAACGCCATTGGAAGCCTCGACGTCGGGGGTCGTGATGGTCACGGCCGACGTGTCCAGCGGCTCGCCGGCCAGGGTGTCAACTTCACCGGACAGATCGGCGGCCTTCTTGGCACCGTTGACGGTGTGGAAGGGCAGGAGGTTGTCCATGAAGCCTTCCAGGATGGACTGGTCGGCAGCGTCAAAGGCCGCGTTGGTGGGCACGAACCAGGTCTGCGGGGAATCGGCCGCAGGATCGGCGATGCCGGCCGCGCTCATGGCCTCGACGAACTTGCTGAAGTTCGGGTCGGTGGCCAACAGCTCGAGCATGGTCTTGGACGTGTCGCTGGCCAGAGTAGGCGCGGCAGGGGCCTCGGTCGGGGCCGGGGCTTCGGTCGCCTCGGCCGGAGCCTCAGTCGGAGCCGGAGCTTCGGTCGGCGCGGGGGCCGCTTCTTCGGTGGGCGCGGGGGCCTGGGTCGGGGTCGCCGCTTGCCCGCCGCCGCAGGCCGCCAATGCAAAGGCGCCCAGCAGCAGCACAACAACTAACAGGTACCACTTGGTGTTTTTCATCATTCTCCTCAAATTAAGGTTTTTCATTAGTTACCCTTTGGGCAACCTAACAAACAAAACGATAGTCGATGAACGGAAGTCAGGCTTCTTCGAAACACATCACCTCCATATTATCCTGTGCCGTTTGTTGTTGGACAGGAGTATACACGTCTCTACAGCAAATCTGTAATGATCGCTCGCCTTGACCCAACCGCCATTTTAGGGATGCTGGCGGGTTTGACCAATCAGATGCAGCCAATTTTAATTTACCAGGGTCAGCGGATCGATATCCAGCCCATCAGCCAACGATTGATTCAGGAAGGCCAGGATGTCGGTCACCTGATCCTCGGCGCAGTCCTCCAGCGCCTTGAGACGGGCTTCGACGTAACGGCGATGGGCGGCAGCGGCCTGGCCGTGCAGTCTGGCTCCGGTGTCCGTCAGGTAGAGTCGTTGGGCGCGGCCGTCCGTCTCGTGCGGCCGTCGCTCGATCAGGCCGTCATTCGCCAGGCCCTGGATCAGGCGCGTGATATTGCTTTTATCGCAAAACATGCGCCGGCTGAGCGAGCTTGGTAATAGGCCGGGTTCGTCGGCAATGTGGGTCAGGGCGTAATAGCGGGGAACGGTGAGGGCAAACTTCTCCAGCAAAAGTCGATCGCCAAAATCAAGGAGGAGAAAAGACTCCTTGATCAGATCGTACAGATGCACCTTGTCGGTCATGCTCCCAGCCCTTTCATATAAGTTGATACTGCAACTGTATCATTTGTAACTTTATCATAGGCGGGGTGGACTGTCAACAGGAGTGACGAATGACGAGTGAAGAGCAAAGTATGAGGTACGAAGTACGAAAGGCGTGCGTGCCGTGGTCTGTGGTCCGTCGTCTATGGTCGGCGGTAGGCGGTCGTCCGTCGCTCCTACCGATACGGCCCGCGGTTCTCCGGCGGCATGAGGGCGGCGATGTGGCGCAT